>CAZNCH010000013.1:0-37305 GCA_964571555.1 uncultured Lachnospiraceae bacterium
GTTATGAGAAAGAAGAACGCAATATGGTTTATTCGGTGATTGGCGGAGATGAGGTCGGCAAGGTGAAAAGGAAAATCAAAGAAGTGGATGAGCGTGCATTTATTAATGTAATCAGAACAGAGCAGTTGGAAGGCAGGTTCTACAGTCGCCCGAATGAATAAATTTGTATTGTTTTTTAGAAGTACATATGCTAATATATTGAATGTTCGGAATGGGCAGTGCCTGTTCCGCAACGCGCGGTTATGGCGGAATTGGCAGACGCGCCAGATTTAGGTTCTGGTGGGAGACCGTGCAGGTTCAAGTCCTGTTATCCGCAGCAACCCCCTCGCAGTTTGCCCTGCGAGGGGGTAATTCATTTCCCTTTTCCCGATCCGCTGCTTCCAATTTCTCTTTGCTTCCTTCTGATGTTCCTCTCAATCTTTTGCTTCCGCCGCTTCCGAAACGTCGTTCCCGTTCCATGCTCTGACCAGTTCTTCTTTTTGCCGCTTTGTCAATTGTTTGATTTCGTATTCACGTTTGAGGGCGGCGCTTTTGCCCCGACAGGTCTCCGTATAGACCAGAGTGACCGGCAAATGTGATGCGGTATATTTGCAGCCGCGTCCTGCGGCGTGATTCCTGAAGCGTTTCTCAACATGATTGGTGCTTCCGGTATATAAAGAACCGTCTCCGCAGCGCAGCATATATACGTAATAAGGCTGCGGCGGTTCCAGCCGCTCCCTGACGGTGTTCAGCACCCGCTTCTTGTCCGCCGCCCATTTGGGCGCAATGAGAAGACGCCTTGGCGGATCGCCCGTGACTCTGTGCACCACCATGGAAACCGGACATAATTCCACGCACTTCTTTACGGTGTCCGCATATTCTTCCATGGTCGGAATCTTCCACTGCAGACGGGAACTGACGATGGCATCCTCTGTTTCGGCATTCGCACCTTCGCCGCCGTCTTCCGTTTTTTCGGCGAGGACTGTCTCTTCGATCTTAGAAAAGGTTTGATCATACAGGCGCTCCAACGCAGTTCCCTTCAGAATCTGCAGCAACTGCAACTTGATCCCTTTGCTTCCCGCTGCGACCGCATGTTGCACGGTTGCAAGCATATCTTCTTCCGTTTCCCCCGGAAGATACAGGATCACATGCGTGATCGTGTGAATGCCGATCTCATTTAATTGACGAACCGCCTCGTCATAAACTTTCGTCTCATAACCTCTCCGAATGAAGGAAGCCGTTTCTTCCTTTACGGTCTGCAGACCCAGTTCCACCCAGACGGGCTTCCTGCGGTTCAGTTCGCCCAGCAGCGCAATGACTTCCGCCGAGAGACAATCCGGTCTGGTTGCGATGGACAGCACAGCCACATCCTCTCGTTCCACGATCGGAAGATAGAGTCTCCGCAAGTCTTCTACCGGCGCGTACGTGTTCGTAAATGCCTGGAAATACGCAATATACCGCTCCCCTTTATATTTCCCGCGCACCTTTTTCTTCGCCTCTTCGATCCGCGCATTCCAATCTTGTGTCCAATCTGTTATGCGCTGCGCAGCAGACGGGTTCTCTGCATCAGTTCCTGCAGCTTTCCTGTCTTTTAACGAACCGGACGGAACGCTCCTGAAATGATTTTTACAGGGAAGGAACATTTCCGCATTCAAAACGACCGCGTGGTCGCCGGAACCTGCGCCGGAGCAGAAAACGCACCCGTCCGTTCCCAGCGTTCCGTCCCTGTTCGGACAGGTGAAGCCCGCGTCAAAACTGATCTTGTAAAGTTTCTGCCCGTATTCTCTTCTGCAGAATTCCGCCGTAGTAAGCATCGCGCTTCTCCTGTTGATTTCTCACTATGAGATCATGCACTTCGTTCCTGATCTTCCTTCAATTCTTGATTGCCGCGGATTCGATGACAAAACGGACGGAACCTTCTTCCTCACTGCCGCTTCCGCTGAATGTTTTATAGGCTTTCCCCGCATTGCTGATCGCGCGGATTCTGGCTTCCATATTATTGTAGTCCGTATCGAAAAGATCTGTCAATTTCCGGATCCCTTCCTCATCAAAACGAATCATTCCGTCATCCAGTGCAAGGGCGCCCTGATATAGTTCATTCATCCCGTCAGCCAGAGTAACCGCACCGTCATTGAGCCGTCTGGAACCGTCCAGCAGTTGACCGGAATTGCTGTTCAACTCCTTTGTACCGTCAGCCAGTGTTCCTGTTCCGTTTTTCAGATCACCGATCCCGTTTTTCAATGTTGCCGCACCGCTTGTAAGCTGCGTAGTGCCGGACTTCAAATCAAGGGCGCCCGACTGCAGTTTGTGCATCCCGTCCGTCAAATCGTTCATTCCGCCGGAAAGTTTCTTCGCGCCGTCTCTTAAATTTGATGCGCCGTTTGCCAGATCCCCTGCTCCTTTGGCAAGCGCCTGAATCTGACCGGTTGTCTCCGCAGAGGTCAGTTCGGAAAGGGCTGCGTTCAGTCCTTGCGCCAGTCCCGCAGAGCCTGTTACCAGTGACGCCCCGTTTGCACCAGGCGTGTTCAGCGCACCGGAAATCTGTTCAAGCACACCGTTTGCCGCCTGACATGCCGCGCCTCTTGCTGCCTGTGTGGCAGCCTCCGAGGCGGCACTGTTCGCAACGCCTGCGCCGACCCCCGCTGCTGCACGAAGGATCGCGTCCATCGTCTCAGCGTCAATACCGAAAGCATCTGCGGAAAGGTTGGCGCTCAACGCAGAATAGACCGCATCGGATCCGACGGAATCCACCGTTATCTCAATATTTGAGAACTCTTCTATTGACTTCGGCGAAGAAACCGATGCATTCAATCCCGAAATTCCGTCACTGATCGACTGCGCACCGCTTGCCGCGCTTCCCAAACTTGCGCCCATGCCATTCAGTTTTCCTGCCAGTGCGTTCACGCCGGCGGAAACCTGAGTCGCACCGACTGCCAAAGCATCCGCTCCGCTGCTCAGTTCGCTCGCACCCGCCTGCACTTTATCCGCACCGGCGGAAGCATTGCTGATTCCGTCGCTCAAACTGCCGACGCCCGCATCCACCTGACTGATACCGGTCTGCAGAGAACCGGCGCCGTCATTCAGTCTGGCTGCGCCTTCCATCAATTGCTGCGCGCCGTTGTTGAGGGAATTTACGCCATCCGTGTATCTTTTCACTCCGTCGTAGAGATCCCCGCTTCCGCTGAGCAGTTCGTTTGATCCGTCGGCAAGTTGTTCGGCGCCGTCTCTCACCTGTCCGGTGCCGGATCGCAGATCGCTTCCGGCGTTTCTGAATTCTTCCATCGAGTTCCCAAGATCATCAAAATAACTTCCGGAGTCCAGCCGTTCCAAACCCAACGCGCCCATGACGTCGGAGCTTACCATGGTAAGTGTCATTCCGAGTTCAAAATCATCCGCATCCGCTTCCACAACGACTTCACTCGGAATTCTGACGCTCTCCTCGATCCTGTCAAGCATTTCGTTGTCGGCAGGCTTCCCGCCGTTCAAACTCTCAACCAGTCCCGGGAATGCCATCCCCACGACAATATCCTTGTTTCCGTCCGAAATTACAGTACCGTTTGTAACGGCGACATTATTGAATTTCTGATGATCAAGGATCATACCGCTCATGACGGCAAAGGGCGTGTAAATCGTTTCTACCGTTCCGTTGATATCCACCTTTTTCGATTCTTGGTTGACATAATTCATTTTGATTTTCACATGACCGTTCTTTCCTGCAAGTTCCTCCGGCTTGATCGGCGTACCGTCCAATTCATAACTGATCCTGACATCTACCGGCAGCGCTTTCTCGGATGTTCCCTGATAGAAAATATCATCACCGGCAGCATGCCAAACCAAATCCTCGCCGTCTTCCGCATACTGCTGTTTCCCTTTCAGGTTCGTGATATCTTTCAGTTCCGTACGATCTCTCAATGCATCGGATTGATCCCTGTTCTTCAGCCAGTCGCTGACAACAATCGAGTCCACCCCGCCGCTCGCATTGGTTTTAACGTAAACCGTTTCTTCCTTCTGCGCCATCGCCGCGCCGACAGTGGAAACCGCAGCCATGGTGTTCATCAGTTGACTCTCATCCGCAGTGTTTTCTTCGGTCAAAGCGACCTTCGCTTCTTCCTGCGCCGTGTTCTCTGCACCGGAGGCACACCCCGCAAGCGTCGTTGTTCCAACTGCAACCGCCATTAATAATGCCATTCCTTTTCTATTCTTCATGATCGATTCCTCCTCTTTCCTCATGATCATTTCCAATGATATTTCCTAATAATAATTTCTCCTGCCGATTTAGGATTCCGCCGTATTCGGTGCCGCCATTTTCGGTTTCGGAGCCGTCTTTGCTTACTGCTTCGGAAGAAATTTCCACGTTGTGACGCAGATGACTCTGTCAAATAACATCAACATGGTCGGCAACATGGTTAACACAATGAACATGCTGACCAACGCGCCCCTTGCCATTAACGTGCAGAGCGATGCAATCATATCGATGTTGCTGATGAGTCCGACGCCAAACGTTGCGGCGAAGAAACTGAGTGCACTCACAACAATTGATTTCATACACGATTTATGCGCGATCAGCACTGCCTCTTTCTTCGGTTTGCCGCATCCTCTTTCGAGCTTATACCTCGTTGTCATCAGGATCGCGTAATCCACCGTCGCACCCAGTTGTATCGTACCGATCACAATCGACGCCACGAACGGCAGCGTCGTGTCGGTATAAAACGGGATTCCCATATTGATGAAAATCGCAAGTTCTATGACGCTGACGAGAATCAGCGGTAATGAAACCGATTGAAATACACAGAGAATGATAATGAAAATCATTCCGATGGAAACTTCGTTGACCGTAGCGAAATCCTGATTGGTGATCCGAATCAGATCTTTCGTACAGGGCGCTTCTCCGACCAGCATACTTTTCGGATCATAAGCCTTGGAGATTGCGGAAAGTTCATCACACTGCCTGTTAACCTCATCACTTGCCACCCGATACTCGGACAGGATCAGCATCAGTTTATAGTCATCACTTTCCAGTTTTTCTTTCATTTCCTCCGGAATCATTTCTCGCGGCACGCTCGGCCCCAGAATCGAATCCAGACCGAGAATTGATTTTACCCCGTCTACCCGCCTCATTTCTTCAATCATTTGCGTCGTCTGAGCCGGCGGCAGACTCACATCGGTCAAGAGCATGTGCATGCAGTTCATTTCAAAATTTTCGTCCAACTCCGTGTTCGCCCGGATACTTGGCAGGGTTTTCGGAAGCGTTGAATCCAGATTGTAATATACGTTTGTATTTTTGTAACCGTACAGTGCAGGAATCAGAAGCGCCACAAACAGGATCGCGAACAGCCAGGTCTTATTTACAATGAACTCGGAAATCTTCGGGTAATCCGTCAAAAGCGCTTTATGGCTCGTCTTCCGAATCATCTGATCGAACACCAGAAGCATGGAAGGCAGGATCGTAACACAGGAAATCACGCCCAGCAAGACTCCCTTTGCCATGACGATTCCCAAATCCATACCAAGCGTGAAACTCATAAAGCAAAGCGCGATAAAACCGGCAATCGTTGTGATCGAACTTCCGACGACCGAAGTAATCGTATCGTTGATTGCAAGCGCCATCGCTTCTTTATTATCACCCTCGCACTTTTTGAGGTTCTCTTCGTAACTGTGCCAGAGAAAGATGGAGTAATCCATGGTCACGCCCAATTGCAGAACTGCGGTGAGCGCCTGCGTAATATAGGAAATCTGTCCCAGGAACACATTCGATCCCAAATTATAAAGAATGGAAAGCCCGATTCCGATCAGGAAGAAGATCGGAGCGAGGTAGGAATCCATTGTCAACATCAGAACCGCTGTCGCAAGAATAACCGCAATCAACACATAGACGGGCGTTTCCTGATTCGACAAATCTCTCGTATCTACTACGACTGCCGACATGCCGCTTAGGAAACATTGTTTTCCGGCAATTTTCCGAATCTCTGCAATCGCCTTCATCGTTTCATCAGAAGATGTCGTGTCGCCGAAAATCACCGCCATCATGGTACAATCTTCATGATTGAACGCCTCATAGAGCTGATCCGGAAGCATTGTCATCGGTATGGAAAGATCCGCAAAGGAATCATACCAGAGGACATCCGACACACCGTCGACTTCCTTCACCTTTTCTTTTAATTTGGAAACATCCTGATCGCTCATTCCTTCTGTGATCAGAAAAGAAAATGCGCCGTTTCCAAATTCATCCACCAGAATATCCTGTCCGACCATTGTCTCAATGTCTCTCGGCAGATAATACAGGATATCGTAATTCACCCTCGTCTTAAAATACCCGATAATCGAGGGGATCAACAACAATACCGCGGCAATCAGAATCTGAATCCTCAACTTCACGATTATTTTTCCGAACTTCTTCATGATCTTTGCCTTTCTTTCTCTTCGTAATAAAAATGACCACTGTTCATTTTCTAAACAAGTATGTTATAATTCAGAAATGACCAATAGTCAATAATTTTAGGTGAATTTATTGTTTTTTTAGATTTATCATGCCATAATGAAGAAACAGGATCAGAAGCAGAGGAAAGATGAAAATGGGAAAAGCAGACGAGAACAAAGAACGGAAAAGAGAAGCGCTTTTGAATACCGCATTTCAATTATTTACAACAAAAGGCCTGCACAGCACATCCATCTCGGATATTGTGGAACAGGCGGGCGTGGCGAAGGGAACCTTCTATTTATATTTCAAAGACAAATATGATATCAATCACAAACTGGTCGTCTTACAGTCCACAATGCTCTTTGATGCGGCAATGGAGCGGCTGCAGAAAGAAAACATCAGCGGCTATCGCAAGAAACTCCTGTTCATTGTCAACGATATCATTGACTCCCTGACAGGGAACAAACTGCTGCTGATGTTCATTTCCAAGAACCTCGGTCTCGGTTTCTCCTATTTCACCATGGAATCCGCTGGAATCCGTGAGTATCCTACCATCCATGAGGCTTATAAACAACTGCTCGCAGACACGGAAGATACGATCAGCAATCCGCGCCTGATGATGTACATGATTATCGAGCTGATCGGCAGCAGCATTTATTCCTCGATTCTCTACGAACGACCGGTCGGCATTTCGGAACTGAAGCCGCATCTCTATCAGACCATCGAAAGTATCATTGACCAGTTCAGTCTGCCTGAGAATATGGGTAAGAACCATCAGTGAGCGGTGCTAACCGTGCCGCCCTCCAACAGTTTTCCTTCCACGACGATCTTCTCGATCAGAGCTGTGCGCGGGTTCTCTACGATACTGATCAGTTTCTCCGCTGCAATCCTTCCGATTTCTTCGGTGTTCTGACGGATCGTGGTCAACTGCGGATCCAGAATCTGAGATGCATAAACGCCGTCATAACCGGCAATTGAAATATCCTCCGGCACATGGATGCCGCTTTCCTTGATTGCATTCAAGCCGCCGATGCAGGAATAATCATCGGGATAAATGATACAGGTCGGCGGATTCTTAAGACTCAACAGTTCTTTGGTCAGTTCATGTGCGGATTTCGGATTTCGGTACTGACTCGCTCTGACATAGGAATCCGGCGCGTCAATCCCGTGTTCTTCCAGCGTTCTGTAGTAAGAAGCCACGCGGTTCTGTGTCACTGCGGTATTATCCCCATAAATATAGGCCATCTTTTTATGTCCCTTTTCGCAGATATAATCCACCAGATCTTTCATGCCGCGGATATTGTCGCTCACCACGGAACTGCAACTGTCATAAGCATGGTCGATCGTTACCACGGGCACATCGGAACGCACCAGTTCAAGCACATCGGGATCGTAGTAATCAACGCAGGCGACCAGGATCCCGTCCACACCGATGTAACGCGTATGTTCCAGATAAGTCATGGAACCGTTCTTGCCGTTTCTGATAAAGGTGATGTCATAACCGTGTCTCTCTACCGTTCTGCGAAAGGCTTCTACAACTCTGGCGAAATAATCATGCGTCAGACCGCTCAAATCCTCACTGTCAAGAAGAATCCCGAGATTGTATGTGCGTTTCATTCTCATCGCTCTTGCCGTCGAGTGCGGAAGGTACCCCATTTCATCGCAGACCTTCCTGATATATGCCTTCGTCTCTTCACTGATGTCATTTTTATCACCTAAGGCTTTGCACACTGTTGCAATGGATACGCCGCACTTTTGTGCTACATCCTTTAATCTGATCATAGTTTTTCTCCGTTCATAACTTAAACGATTACGAAAACAGTATAAACATTTTCGTAATAAATTTCAAGAGATTCTTCTCTATTTGTGTTGATTTTCACATAAAATGATAATATACTCACTATAGACATCTATGATGCGTCTGTATATTCTGTGCATATTTTCGTATTATTTTCGTAAATACGGACGCCGAACCATTTTAAGGAGGTTACTTCATGAAATACGGGTTTTTCGATGACGCCAATGCGGAATATGTCATACAGACGCCCAGGACGCCGCTTCCCTGGATCAACTACTTAGGCTCCAACGATTTCTTCACGCTGCTGTCCAATACCTGCGGCGGCTACTCCTTCTATAAGGATGCGAAACTGCTGCGCGTGACGCGTTACCGCTATAATGATATTCCTGCAGATTGCAACGGCAAGTACTTCTACATCAAGGACGGCGATACCGTTTGGAATCCCGGCTGGCAGCCTGCCAAGACGGAACTTGATTCCTACGAGTGCCGTCACGGAATCGGCTACAGCAAATGGAATTCCGTGAAGAATAACGTCAGAGCCAACGTTCTCTTCTTCGTTCCGACAGACGACACCTGTGAGATACAGCAGATCAGGCTAACCAACGAGTCGGATCAAACGAAAGAGTTAACCCTCTTTTCCTATGTCGAGTGGTGCTTGTGGAACGCGGACGACGATTCCAGAAATTTCCAGCGCAACTTCTCTACCGGCGAAGTGGAAGTGATCGGTTCTACGATTTATCATAAGACCGAGTACAGAGAACGCCGTAATCATTATGCCGTCTATTCCGTCAACGCACCGATCGACGGCTTCGACACTTCCAGAGACGCCTTTCTGGGTTCCTACCATGGCAATCACGATCCCGAAGTCGTATGTGAAAAGGGAGCCTGCACGGGCTCGATCGCACACGGCTGGTCACCGGTTGCCGTACACCAGTTAAACGTGACGCTTGCGCCCGGCGAAAGCAGAAGTTACGTCTTCGTCCTCGGCTATTGCGAGAATCCTGAGGATCAGAAGTGGGAAGCCAAAAACGTTGTGAACAAAGCGCCTGCAAGCAGGCTGCTTGCAAAATATCAAACCGACGCGGATGTGGAAAAGGCGTTTGGCGAATTAAAGGAATACTGGAACAACCTTCTTTCCATCTATACCGTGGAATCCGCAAATGAAAAGGTCAACCGCATGGTCAATATCTGGAACCAGTATCAGTGTATGGTGACCTTTAACATGTCCCGTTCCGCTTCCTATTTCGAATCGGGAATCGGTCGCGGCATGGGCTTTCGTGATTCCAACCAGGATCTGCTCGGTTTCGTGCATCTGATTCCGGAGCGGGCGCGGGAGAGAATCATCGATATCGCATCCACGCAGTTCCAGAACGGCAGCGCCTATCATCAGTATCAGCCCCTGACCAAGCGCGGGAATTCGGATATCGGCTCCGGCTTCAACGATGATCCCTTATGGCTCATCGCGGGCGTATCCGCTTATGTGCGCGAGACGGGCGATACTTCGATTCTCCATGAAACCGTGCCTTACGATAACGATATGAGCGTTGCGACTTCTCTGATGGAGCATTTGAAGAGATCCTTTGATTTCACCGTGAACAACAAAGGACCGCATGCGCTTCCGCTCATCGGCCGCGCCGACTGGAACGACTGTCTGAATTTAAACTGCTTCTCGGAACATCCCGGGGAATCTTTCCAGTGCTTCGGTCCTGCCGAAGGTCCCGTTGCCGAGTCCGTCTTCATTGCCGGTATGTTCGTGAAATACGGCGAAGAATACGCGCAGCTCTCTGAACTGCTCGGGGATGACGCAGAAGCAAAAAGAGCCCGCGCGGAAGTGAAGAAAATGTATGATGCGATCTTAAAGGACGGCTGGGACGGCGAATGGTTCGTCAGAGCCTACGACGCCTACAGCCAAAAGATCGGTTCCAAAGAGTGCGAAGAAGGCAAGATTTTCATCGAATCGAACGGCTTCTGCTCCCTTGCGGGCGTCGGGGTGAAGGAAGGTCTGGCGGAGAAAGCGCTGGATTCCGTCAAGAAGCACCTGGATACCCAATACGGCGTCATGATCCTGCAGCCCGCATATACGGTATATCATCTGGAACTCGGTGAAATCTCCTCCTACCCGCCCGGATACAAAGAGAACGCAGGAATCTTCTGCCATAATAACCCCTGGGTTTCGATCGCGGAAACCGTGATCGGCAGGGGCGACAGGGCGTTTGAAATCTACAAGAAGACCTGCCCCGCCTATACCGAAGAGATTTCGGAGATTCATAAGACGGAACCTTACGTTTACTGTCAGATGGTCGCCGGCGCAGATGCTTTCCTTCCCGGCGAAGGGAAGAACAGTTGGCTGACAGGAACCGCAGCATGGACATTCTGCAATATCTCCCAGTACATTCTGGGCGTCTATCCGACCCATCAGGGATTGCAGGTGGATCCTTGCGTGCCTTCCGATTTCGGCGATTTCAAGATCACCAGGAAATTCAGGGGCGCAACCTATTACATTCACGTTACAACGAACGGCGTTCAGAAGGGCGTTGCTTCCATGAAGGTGGACGGTTCCGAAGTCGCCGGCTGTATCGTTCCGTTCGTGGAAGGCAAGACAGAATACCATGTCGATGTGGTGATGGGTTAACCCACGTTCAAACAGTGTGCAAATCGCTCCGAATGAGCAACCAATCATCCATCTAAGTAACGAAAAACAACAAATCAAATATCCCGACTCCTGGGAGTCGGGATATTTGATTCCGGCGATCCGAATCGCCCGTTTTGAATTCACTTCACATCGAATCCTCTTACAGTTTCCCGCCGGATGTGGCTATACCCTCGATAAACTGCTTCTGGAAAATGATATAGAGAAGGATCATCGGAACGCTGGCAATCAACGCCCCCATCATCAGATCCGGATATTTCTGCTGGTACTGTCCGTTCATCTTCGCAAGTGCCGACGCAAGCGTGGTGAAACGGTTGTCCGGACAGACGATCATCGGCCACATCAGATCCTTATAGGCAAACACCGCCGTGAAGATGCCGAGTGCAACCATTGCGGATCGCGTAAGGGGCGCCATCACATGAAGAAAAGTCTGCGGAATGTTGCAGCCGTCAAGCCTGGCAGCCTCTTCCAAATCTTTCGGCAGGCTCATATATGCCTGTCTTAACAGGAACGTTCCGAATGCGGTAACCAGTCCCGGGAACAGAAGTCCCCACGGAGAATTCGTCAGACGCAGTTTGCTGACCATCACGTACTGCGGAATAATGAAAATCTGAACCGGAATCATCATCTGGAAGAGAACCAGAGAAAACATAAAGTTCTTACCGGCGAATTTCAGTCTGGCAAAGGCGTAGCCGCTTAAGGTCGCGGTCAGAACCGCGCAGAGCACGCGGAGCGCAACCATGAGAATCGTATTCACATAGAGACGGACAAAATCCATTGCCGCTACGACGTTATGGAAATTCTGCACCTGCCAAACAGCAGGAACCAGAACAAAGGGATCCACCTGCGTCGTCTCCGCAACCGTCTTGAACGCAGTCAGGAACATCCAGATAAACGGCACGACCATGGTAAATGAGACCAGAGCCAACAGAAAATAAATAATTCCTTGATTTACTCTTTCTTTCATCGCTATCTCCTTTCTATTCGTAATGAACCCACTTCTTCTGACCGATCATCTGGATCGCGGTCAGGAGAAAGATCACCACGAGAAGTACGACGATAACGGTAGCGCCATATCCCTTCTTACTCTGCTCGAAGGAATATTTATAGAACAGATAAACCAGCGACTCTGTCGTCCGCAGAGACGGATTGTTGTAGTCTATGATCATGTAAATGAGGTCGAATACCTGCATTGCTCCGATGATCCTCGTCACCAGCACAAAGAAAATCGTGGGGGAAATCAACGGAACCGTAATGTGAAGCAGCTGCTGCACGCCGTTCGCGCCGTCCAGAGACGCCGCCTCATAATAATCTCTCGGCACCTCTTGCAGACCCGCAAGGAACAGCACCATGTTATAACCGATTACCGACCAGATTCCGATCACCGCAATAGAATAAAGGGCAAGCTTGGGATCTGAAATCCAGTTGATTTTGACCTTGGTCAGATTGTTGATCAAACCGAAATTCGAATTGTAGAGCCACTTCCATACCATGGCGATCGCTGCCGGAGCAACTACCATCGGCAGAAAGAACAAGGTACGGAAGAAATCGCGTCCCTTTAATTTCTTGTTCAGCAATACGGCAAGAAGCAGCGCAATGACGACGGAAGCCGGAACCTCCACAATTGCATATTTGACCGTATTCCATAGGGACTGCCAGACTTCCATGTCGCCGAACACCTTGTTGTAGTTCGCAAGGCCGACGAACACATTCCCTTTTCCGAAATCACCCGTCTTAAAAAAACTCTGATAAATGGTCTGAAACATCGGGATGATATTCAGTACGATCAGCCCGATCATTGTGGGAAGAATAAAAATCCATCCCCACAGGAATTCACTTTTCTCTCTTGCTGTTGTTTTCTTTTTCACAAAATCCCACCCTTTCACTGCAAGTTAATACCTACAGATCCATTATCACAAAACCAGTGATAAAGGGAAAGGGTGCATTCCCGGGGGCCAATCCCGAAACGCACCCTTTCTCACGTTTATATACTAAGTTTATTCTTCTGCCAGGTCTGCGTTCATTTCTTCCGCAATTTCCTTACATACATCCGCGGTAGCCTTCTCGCCTGTCCATGCGCTCTGCAGTTTCGAGGTAATCATATCTTCCCAAACAACCGTGTTTCTGGAGTAAGGTCTGAATACGAGGTTCGCATCCAGCATCTGCATGTGACCGTTCAAGTCGAAGAAAGATACGCTATTCACCCATGCGTCTGAAGTTCCTTCGTACGCCGACATCGTTACGCCCAGTTCCGCCTGCTTGAGCTGCGCTTCCTTGGATCCGAAGTGCTCGATCAGGCTCCATGCCGCGTCGGTGTTCTTGCCGTTTGCTGCCGCTGCCCAACCCAGTCCGTTGTAGATCGAAACTCTGTCTGAAGGATCCTTGCTGTAAGGAAGCACTGCAACGTCACAGTTTGCCGCGGTGTATTCGTTGTCACGATAGCCTGCGAGCATCCATGAGCCGTTGGTGGACATTGCGATCTTGCCTGCTGCAAGCAGTTCGTTCGGAGAGGTCTCCGCTACGGTAGCCAGATCCGGACAGGAACCGTCTGCGATCATCTGTGTGAAGAGTTCCATTGCCTTGATGGTATTCGGATCATCAAAACCGGAGGTCTTCTTGTCGTCGCTGATCACATAGCCGCCCATGGAGTAAATCGTGTTGTAGAAACCTTCCTGGTTGTTGCCGGGAGCGATTGCATATCCCCAATGGTCGTCGTTGGTAAGCTTCTTCGCATTTGCTGCGAAATCATCCCATGTCCATGTATCGTCCGGATAAGGAACGCCCATCTCATCAAAGATCGTCTTGTTGTACCAAAGAGCGATGGTATCGATATCCTTCGGAACTGCGTACTGCTTGCCGTTTGACTGATAGAGATTCACAATACCCTGATAGTAGTTGTTCAGATCAACCTTATCGCTTGCTGCGATCTTGTTCGTTAAGTCAAGAAGCATATCGTTCTCCATGTACATCTGAGCCACATTCGAGTGCATCCAGAATACATCGGGAAGTTCGCCGCCTGTTGCGCCTGCTTCCAGCAGTGTCCAGTAGTTGTTCCAGTCAACCACCTGAATCGTAGCCTTAACGCCGGACTCTGCAGACCAGTCGTCAACGATCTGCTGTAAGCCGGGTCTCTGACCCTCATCCCAAATCGTAATCGTAAGTTCGCCTTCTACGCTGCTGCCGAGAGTCTCGGGTTCAGCCGTTTCCGCTGCGGGCTCTTCCGCTGCCGGAGCCGGTGCCGCTTCTTCTGCAGCAGGCTCTTCCGCTGTCGGAGCCGGCGTTGCCTGACCGCAACCGATCAATGCTGCGGTCATCGCTGTTGCAAGAATCAGTGCCATTACTTTTCTCAACTTCATTTCATACCTCCACAATAAAATCAATTTGTTAACAATGTAACACAACCTATACATCATCAATTGGCCAGATTGATTATGTTCTCATTATAATCTCGCGGAATCCGTTCTCATATAGCAAAATGTTACATGAGGATGTCAGTCTGTGACATTTATTCCGCATGAAGCAGAAAGATCCGAGATTTGAAATCACCGAGCGGCAGCCTGAAGAAGTCAAGTTTATCCGTAGTGATCAAGCCTGCGCCCATCAATTCATCGCCGTAGAACCGCGCTTCTCCCATCCGATAGCAAAGATCCGGATCCAATCCTTCCAGTCTCAATCTTCCGATCGGTGCATTGACCTTTGCCAGGATGGAATAATGCGCAACAATCGCTTCCTTTTTGTCTTCCGAAACGACCATCCACGCGGCTTCATTCTCCGCAAACGGAGAAATCAATCTGTAAAAATCACCGTTCTGAATCAAATGGCGGTGCTCCTTCATAAAGGCAACCTGCGTCTTCACAATTTCAAATTCCTCATCCGAAAGGTGATTCAAATCAAGCTCGTAGCCGAAGGTGCCGAAATAGGCAACATTCGCTCTGGTCTCTATCGATACGCTGCGTCCGGTCTGCTGGTTCGGCACTGCGGATACGTGCGCGCCAAGAGAGGAAAGCGGATAACCGTAAGAGGAACCGTACTGAATGTAGATCCTCTCACCGCCATCCGTATCGTCGGAACACCATGCCTGCGGCGCATAGTAAAGCATGCCTGCATCATATCGGGAACCGCCGCTGCTGCAGGACTCGAACAGGATCTCCGGAAAATCGGCGATCAGACGCTCATAAAGATCATAGACGCCGAGGATATACTGATGATAAACCTTACCCTGTGCCGTCGCGTCCGCTCCCTGTGAGAAGCATTCGCTGATACTTCGATTCATATCCCATTTAATATAGGAAATATTCGCATTCGAAATCACATCATAAAGCATCCGATAAATATGATCCACAACCTCTTTCTTGGAGAAATCAAGCACCATCTGGTGTCTGCCGAGTGAACGTTCCCTGCCCGGCGTTGCGAGTACCCAGTCAGGATGCGCACGATAGAGGTCGGAATCCGGATTCACCATTTCCGGTTCGATCCAGAGACCGAAATCAAGACCGAGCGCGTTGATCTTTTCGGAGAGACCTTTGATGCCGTCCGGCAGTTTTCTCGTATTCGCAACCCAGTCGCCGAGCCCTCTGAAATCGTCATCCCGCTCACCGAACCATCCGTCGTCAAGTACGAACAGTTCCACGCCCGCTTCTTTGCCCTTTTGCGCAATTTTAAGGATATCTTCTTCCGTAAACGTCATATTGGTCGCTTCCCAGTTGTTCAGAAGGATCGGACGATCCCGCAGTTTCCATTTCCCGCGGCTGAGACGGTTCCGATAGAACTTGTGGTAAGTCTGCGAGAGCGCGTTCAAACCCCGATCGGTATGAGCAATCACAACTTCCGGCGTTTCGAAACTCTCCCCTTCCGAAAGCGTCCACGAGAAACCGGCAGGATGAATGCCCATCATCACGCGCAGCATACCGAAAGCATCCGCTTCGGCGCTCGCCAGAAAATTACCGCTGTAGACAAAGGACAGCGCAAAGGCTTCGCCCTGGAATTCATCTGTCGTCGGGCGTTTCAGAATCACAAACGGGTTATGATTGGCGCTGGAATGTCCGCGCATGCTGCCGATCGAAAGGATTCCTTCCTCAATCTGCTTCACAATCATGCGCCGTTCTCTCCCCCACGCGCCTGAGAACTGCACCCATTCGTAATTTCTGTCAGGGAGGTCGATGGATGCGCTCAGGGCACGGTCGAGTACCAGCGGTTCCGCACTGTTGTTCAGGAAACGGACATGCCGCGCCAGTACGGGGTAATCTCTGAAAATCGTATAATGAAGCTCCAATACTGCTGAGGTCAGTGCATCCACACAGCGGATCACCAGACTGTCGGCTTCCGCCTCGTCTTCGGTGTAAGTTGCCGGAAGTCCCTGAATGGGACGTTTGCCGCGGCTGATCTCATAAGAATCGTATTCAAAATGAGAGACGTGCGCCCCGTTCTGATAGCCGATTCCAAAAGCCGGTCTCCTGAAATCCGTCGTACCGAAAGACGGATATTCACATCTCGTGAACTCAAGAGAAAACGTGTCGTCGGACGGATCCGCCACCTGCATCGCACGCGTACAGGGTTCCAGCAAATAGGAAAAATCGCTTCTGTCGTGGATCTTCCGACCGAAGTACAACTGCCCGATCTCACGGTTCGGGAGCACGCCGATGATATAACTGAAAAACTCGTTGCTTAAGTGAAACTGCTTCGCTTCTTCGTGGAAAACGATACCCATAATTTCCTCCTATATGTCACAAACAGACAATCCTTGTTAAGTGATATTATATCGGCGAAATCTGTTTTTGTTTATGTCAAATTGTGATATGATGATGTTAGAGTGTGATAAGTAAGGAGGCAGCCATGACCAAGGAAGAACGCAAAGCGCCCGAAATCGTCGGCGCCGACTATTGCAAATTCTATTTCTATAACGGCTACAATGATATGATGCTGTGTGAGGTCGGAAGTTATAAATGTGTACCGGGCTACTCTTACGGACCCGTGGTGCGCAAGCAGAATATCTTTCATTTCATTCTGAGCGGACACGGGAAGCTGATCATCAACGATACGAAATATTCACTCGGTCCCAATCAGGGCTTCCTCATTCCGGACGAAGTGCTCGCCTACTACGAAGCGGACATGGAAGATCCCTGGAACTATGTCTGGATCCACGTGGACGGTCCGAAAGCAAACGAAGCCTTTCAGCAGGCGGGGATTACCAAGAAGCAGCCCATCTTCATCCCTTCCGGCGCACCGGAACCGCTCATCCAGCTGTTTTACGATATCATCTCGCATCCGGACGAGGAATACTACGGCATGGCGAAGTCCTACGAGATTCTCAACTATATTGTCACGCATTCCACGAATAAGGTGCAGGCGGAGACCAACAGGCAGCTCGATTATGTCAGAAAGATCATTAAATTCGTCCAGCTCCGCTACAACGAGCAGCTCAAAATCGAAGACATTGCAAGGATTTGCGGTCTGAACCGGAGTTATCTTGCAAGGCTCTTCAAGGAAGCGACCGGACGCACCATTCAGGATTACATCTTAACCTGCCGTATGAATGAAGCGAAGCAATATCTGTCTTCCAAAGAATATCCGGTGCAGTACATTGCCTATGCGGTGGGCTACAACGACACCTTCACCTTTTCCAAAGCCTTTAAGCGATTCACGGGTATGTCGCCTTCCGAATTCCGTCAGAATGCGGAAGCGGGCGCGCCCTTTCGAGCGCGGAATCCCTAGGGCTTACATAAGAGAACAGCAGCTCTAAGGCTGCTGTTCTCTTTTCATGGTATTTGCGATGCGGTACAGTCTGCTTGCGTTTCGCTCCAACTGTCTTCGCGTTACGATTCCGTTTTTCAATCCCTGTTTCAACGCCTCATAATCCTTTTTGCTGCCCGGCATGAAAATGTCGTTTCCCGCCGCGGCGACTTTCGCAGGGTGCGGCGCAGGATAGATAGAGGATCGATCCAGCGTACCGCCGAACACCACCCAGTCGGTCATGACCAGACCGTCGAAGCCAAACTCCGAACGGAGCACATCCTCGATCAGATCCCGTCTCTCCGAGGTATGCGTCCCGTTTAAGAGGTTATAGGACGTCATTACCGTCAGCGGCTGTGATTCTCTGACGGCGATTTCGAAGCCTTTCAGATAGATCTCCCGCAGCGCACGTTCACTGACATGGCTGTTGTTGTTGGTACGGTTCGTCTCCTGGTTGTTTGCGGCATAGTGTTTGATGGTCACCCCTCTCCCCGGATGCGTCTGCACGCCGTTTGTGATCGCAGCGGCGAACTTGCCGGACAAAAGAGGATCTTCCGAATAATATTCGAAATTCCTGCCGTTGAGAATCGAGCGGTGGATATTCAGCGCCGGCGCGAGCCACAGATCCACATGCATCAGTTCCATTTCTCTTCCGACGATATCACCGCACTGAAAGGCGAACTCCGTATGAAAACTCTGTGCAATCGCCGTTCCGATCGGGATTGCGGTCGCATACTGCGTCAGGATTTCGCCTCGTAGCGCTTTCTTTCTGCCGGAAACCGCTTTCATCAGTTTCTTCAAAATATCGGGAACAAAATCACCCAGAAAATCGGGCAATCCGTCGTCCAAAGCATGCGGAATGCCGCTTTCATCCACCGTGTATTCCCTCGCAAGGCGTAAGCCCGCAGGCCCGTCCGCCATCACCAGCACAGGAAACCCTGCCGTCTTAAAGCCGTTTGCCGTCTCCCCCGCAGCACCCGCAACATGCCTGGACGCCTCGCCGATGATGCTGGCAAAGCCTCTCCCCGATCCGTATTCGCCGATCTGCAGCTTGCAGAGCATCTCATTGCCCAGTACGGAAACTTCCGATACCACAGGCTCCTGTAAACCGTATTCCACCGTACCCGTCGGGATCGCGTCCGCTTCCATATAATAGGAAGGCAGACCGTAAGCGTCTCTTTGCGCGACCGGCTCCTTTGGTACAAAATCATCGAACCCTGAATCTCCGAAGCAGTTCTTTACACTTTTCGTCACCACTGCGCCGTTTAAATGAACCGCCGCAATTTCTCTGGTATGATTCGACGCATTGCCCAGACGCAGAATATATGCGCCCTCATCCAACACCCATTGATGGCGTTTCGTATCGTAAGCGGCCATATCGCCGAAACGGAAAGACAGCGTTGCTTCGCCCGTCTCTCCCGCTTTGATCCGTTCGGTTTTGGCGAACGTCGCAAGTTCCTGGTAAGGTCTGTCCAGCGTGCCCTTCGGCGGCGTCACATAAAGCTGCAGCACTTCCTTGCCGGCATAAGCGCCCCGATTGCAAACGGATGCAAGTACCGTCACGGTATCGCCGCTGATCGAAACTTTCTGCTCCGTAATCTCAAATTCCGTATAAGACAGTCCGAAGCCGAAAGGGAACATCGGAGCCTTCCCCACCGTGTCAAAATATCGGTAGCCGACATAGATGCCTTCTCTGTAATAAGTATCGTGCTTATCTCCGAAATTCCCGATCTGCGGGTAATCTTCCCACTTCGCCCAAGTCGTCGTAAGTTTCCCGCTCGGATTCGCTTTTCCAAGTAAAATATCCGCAAAAATATGTCCCGTTTCCACGCCGAGTTGCGACAGTACCAGAATATTCTCTACCTGATCCGCAACAGGACTCAAGTCGATCGGACCACCCGTATTGATTACCAGCAGGAACCTGGAATACAAGGCGTTGGCTGCAAGAATATCCCGAATCTCGGTCGGCGTTAGGCACACATCTCCCGCCGTCGGCGTACGGTCGCTTCCCTCGCCGGAAATTCTGGCAAGCACATAGACCGCCGTATCGCCCTCACCTTTTAACGGAAGCGCATAAGCAGGCTCCGGCATGACCTTCCCCATGCCCTCGAACACAGCCAATACGCGATGTTTTCTGGCGTCTCTTTTGATCTGTAGCAGGAACTCCTCCCGCGCCTTCTCTCTCACCGCATCATAAGCGTCCAGCCAGTCCGTTGTCGTGATTGTAAATCCGGCTTCGGCCAGTCCGTTCTCGATTGAGAGGAAGAATCTGGAATTGACTTCTCCGGATCCCGTACCGCCCTTGACGGTTTTTCTGGCGCCGCTGCCGTACAACGCAAGCTTCCCGACCTCTTTCAGAGGAAAGCTTTGATCCCGTTTCAGAAACAGCGTGCATTCCGCGCCGTTTTCCCGCAGAAAACCATTGTGTTCCTTTTCGTAGTCGTTCAGTTTCATTGTAACCTCCAATCCCGCAATTTCGCCTTACTCATATCTGAGCGCATCGATCGGATTCATCCTGGCTGCCTTGTTGGCAGGATAGAAACCAAAGAATACGCCGATCGCCAGTGAAAACAAGATGGATATCACCACACTGGAAAGACTCGGACTCGCCGCATACCCAAGCGCCTTTGCGCCGAGCGCGCCGCCGAGAATCCCGATGATAACGCCGAGTACCCCGCCGACCAGGCACATCACCATTGCCTCCACAATGAACTGCAAACGGATGGAACCGTTTGTTGCGCCAAGCGCCTTTCTGATTCCGATTTCACTCGTTCGTTCGGAAACCGACACCATCATAATGTTCATCACTCCGATGCCGCCGACCAGCAGAGAGATTCCGGCAATCACGGAGATTGCGATTGAAACCTTGCTTAAAATATCGGTCAGCGCCGAAACGATGGATTCAAAACTGAAGGTACTGACTTCGAAATAGCGGTTTCCGTGATAATACTTATCGAAGAAACGCCGGATCCTTCCCATGAACGCATCCGTCTCAACGTCGGTTGCGGTGATGGCGGTGAATTCCGGATATTTATCGATCAGATGGGAATGCTTCTGTACGTTTTTCAGCGGAACATACATCGGCGTTGGCGTATCGACCTTCGATAAGGTCATCATTGCATTGGCTTTGTATTGATAGACCCCCACGATCGTATATTCGTAAAAATCACGACCGATCGTCACTTCGGCTACCTGTCCGATTGCCGCCTGTGCATCGCCTGCATAAAGGTTGTCCACGAAGTAATCGGATACCAGCGCAACGCCTTTGCCCTTCTCCTGTGCAACCGCGGAAAGCCCCTGTCCGGCGATGATTTCTACATCCGCACTCACAAAATATCCGTCGTTCACGCCGCTGACCTCGACGTAAGCATAGCCGGTGCCGCGATCCACTTCACCGGAACCTAAATTTAAGATAATCGAAATATCCTTAATCTCATCCTTGAAATATGCACGGAAATCCTCTACCATTTCATGACTGAAATAATCGTCTTCCGTCGGCGTTCTCCGGCGCCGCGGTCCCTGAAAGGTCATTCCGCTTTCCGTCGTCTCCTCTGCCGTTTCCTTCTGCTTCAGACCGATCGTAATGTCGTTTGCACCCATGGTCTCCATGGAAGAGGTGATGGAATTGGTCAGAGAGTTCCCGATCGTCACGATGGCGATGACGGAACCGATCCCGATGATGATGCCGAGCATCGTCAGAACGGAACGCATTTTATTCGCCAGCAGCGCCTGAAAGGCAAGGGCAATATTCTCAAGAATCAACATGTCTGCCACTTCCTTTCCGCGTCCCCGTAATCAGCCCGTCCTTCAAGGTCAGGATGCGCTCTGTCTCCTCCGCAAGTTCGTTGGAATGCGTGATCAGAATAATTGTCTTGCCCTGCTCCCTGTTCAGTTTATGGAAAATATCCATAATCATACGACCGGTCGCCGAGTCCAGCGCTCCCGTCGGTTCATCCGCCAGGATGATTGCGGGATCGTTCGCCATGGCCCTGGCGATTGCCACCCTCTGCTTCTGTCCGCCCGAGAGTTCATCCGGAGAATGCTTCATCCGATCGTCCATTTCCATCATTTTCAGAATTTCTTTCGCCCGCTGTCTCCGAACGGAACGCGGCGTATTCGAATAGAGCATCGGCAGTTCAACGTTTCTGAGCGCGGAGGTTCTCGCTATGAGATTATAGGTCTGGAACACGAAGCCGATCTCCTTGCAGCGAATCGCAGAGAGATCCCTGTCGTCCGCATGGAACATATCGATGCCGTTTAAGGTATAAGAGCCTTCCGTCGGTCGATCGAGCGCGCCGATCACATTCATCAGCGTGGATTTGCCGGATCCCGACTGCCCGACGATCGCGACGAATTCCCCCTCGCGAACCTCCAGATCGATTCCGTGCAGCACTTCCAGTTCATTCGGCTTCCCAATGAAGTACCGCTTAATGATATTCTGCATTTCTATGATCACCTTGCCTGCCATAGCTTCCCTAGAACCCTCCCTGGCTCATATTCACCCTCATCATTTCTTCGAGAGAATTCACATTATTGGTGTTCGGCAGAACCACGATCATGCCCTCGCGGATCGCACCCGACCGGATTTCGGTATAGTAATCTCCTTCCATCCCGATCGTAATCGGGATTTCTCTGGTTCTGGCGTCCTGGGGCACCTTGGCGCCCGCTTTGGCGTCCTCTTTCCCGTTGATTGTAATGACCGGCGTACTTCCCGACTCGTTTTCTTCCTCATCGGCGCTGTTCGCAATGATCAACGCACTCTCATCTACCACGGTAATGACGTTTTCCCCCTGCACATTTGTCGTAATGGCGTCATAGGGCACCGTCAGCACACCCAAAACCTCTTTGGTTACGATGTTTAACTTCGCCGTCATGCCAAGTTTCAGCCGTTCATTCGGATTCACAATATCGATCTTGATCTCATAGGTCGGGTTCGACGCCGCCGTGGAAGTAGCGGTTGCTTCCGCTCCCGTACTGGTCGTGGCGGCGGTCGATGTCGGCGCAATAAAGGTGATTACACCGTCCATTTCTACGTCCGGCAGCGCATCCGTTCGGATCACGCAGTACTGTCCGAACCTCACATCCGGAATATCATATTCATCGATCTGAGCGGAAATCCGCAGTTTGCCGGTATCCTGAATCGTCAGAATGGAGCCGCCGCCGCAGGTATTGCCCTCCTGCACATTGATCGCCGTAATCACGCCGTCAAACGGAGCCGTCACGATTCCGGTTTCCTTCTGTCGTTCCGCATCCTCAATCTTCTGTTTGATGGAACGAGCCTGATCACCACGATCCAGCGCTTTCAGTTCGTGGTTCTCATCCGCTTCCGTCAGCGTATTGTTGGTTTTTGAAATCGTATTCGCCTGCGCCTGCACTGCTTTGTTGTACGCGTTCTGCGCGCTTTGTTCCCGCTCATAAGCAGACGAAACGCCGCTTCTTAGGGATTGGATCTCCTGTTCGGACTTCCCCTCATCGATTGCCTTCTGCAATTCCCGCTTCGCGCTTCCGTATCCGTCGCACGCCTCATAAAGGTTTTTCAATGCCGTATCCACATCGCTCGCGGCATTCTGCAGTTCCGTCGCCTGCTTGGCATAACTGTAGAGATAGGTTCGATCATTGCTCCTGGCTTCAATGGAATCCCGCTGGTACTGCTCGTTCAAATCCTTCTTCAGATTCTCGATCGTTTGATCCAATGTGTAATAGGAAGAGAAAATCACAAGGACGTCTCCCTTTTTCACGCGATCCCCGACATTGACCAGCACCGAATCCACCGTCGTTGCAACGACGCCGTCGCTCGGCACATTGACGGACAGATCTCTTGATAAATTCGACTGCACGTTTCCGGTCGTGGTAATGCTGTCGACAATATCCCTTCGCTCAATGGTGTCCGTTTCCAGCCCTAAACTGTTCAGGAGTTCCTGCGCCTTTTCCTGCGCCGGCTTCACTACTTTGAAGTAGACCAAAAGCCCGAGGAGCGCCAGTAGCAGAAGAATCACAAAAAGGCGAATGACTTTATTCCTTCGCTTCTTCCGATACGGATCCATGGGCTTTTTCTCTGTTTTTTCTTTGGGAATACGCTTTCTGACGCGCGGCTTTTCTTCCTTCAGATCGACGGGAACCAGACCGTCATCGGACGTATCTCCTGCATTCTCATCCTCTTTCAACGTAACGTTTTTTTTTTCTGTCTGTACCTTGGGCTCTGCTCCGGTCGCTGCTTCCTCTGTCGGTATTTCCGCCGCTGCTTCCGTTGCGGTTTTATCCGCGGTTTTGATCGGCATTTCTGTCACAGCCTCTGTCGGCGGCGTTTTGATTTGCGTATCTGTCTGCATTTCCGCACCGCTCTCTGTAAGCGGTGTTTCAGTCTGCACCTCGTCCCGGTTCTTCGTCTCTTTCACAATTCTTCCTCCGTATCACCGTCTCTGTCCCCCCCCGATTCAATGATCATACTCCCTCTCCCGATACTGTCCCTATCTTGTACAGACTATCATATCGGGAGCAGAAAATCCACCAGATTTAGTTGACAAATCAGAATTTATGCTCCGACCTTCTAATCAAAGTTGCCCATCGGAAATGCCTACAGGAACCGGATGAGCAGCATGTAAGCAGCCGTACCCGAAAGGATGCCGAGCAGAGTATTTCGCCGCCATTTGTACAGAAATATCACGATCAGACTGCTGATCAACTCCGGTATTCCGTGCTGCCCCGTCAGAATCTCCGTATTTCGCAGACAATAGACCACGAGCATGCCCATGATCGCGGCAGGAAGTACGGCGCCCAGATAGGAAACGGATGCGGGCGTCTTTCGCCCTCTGAAAATCAGGAACGGAAGGAATCTGACCAGAATTGTCGTCAGCGCTACGATTGCCACGACAAGATAGGGATAAGCTGCGCTCACTTCACATCTCCTTCCTGCCCATCCTTTGCAGGAAGTGCGGCTTCGGGCTTACGATATTTCCTGTAATATTGCAAAAGAAACAGACAGACCGATATGGTCAACATCGCCGGAATCAGGAAATTGGATGCTTCAAGGACAACCAGGCAAAGAACGGACGCACCCACGCCGATCAACGCCGCTGCATGATCCTTTGTCTGCAGCCATTGTTCCGTAAATACCGTCAGGAACAAGGCGGTCAGCGCGAAATCAATTCCCGTTGCATCAAACGGCAGCATTGCGCCGATGAGGGAGCCGAGCACACTTCCGAGTACCCAGTAACACTGATCCAATACCGAAACAAATAAGTAATATTTCGTTTTCTCCGACGGATTTCCGTCATATCCGTTGCAAACCAGAGAATAGGTTTCATCCGTCAGTGCAAAGATCAGGTACGGCTTCGCCGCGCCTGTCTCCTTGTATCGATCGATCATGGAAATGCCATAGAACAGGTGTCTTGCATTGACCATGAGCGTCGTCAGCGCAACCGAGAGCAGACCGGCGGCGCTGCCCAGGAAATCAACGGCAACAAACTGCATGGAGCCCGCATAAATAAAGGCGCTCATCCCAAGCGACCAGCAGAAACCGTATCCTTTTGAATAGAGTAAGACGCCGAAACCGATCCCCAGCACCAGATATCCCGCCATGACCGGCACGGTCGATAAAAATGCTTTTCGAAACAACTTCATTGCGCATACCTGTCGGCAATCAACATCAGCAGCGCGTCCCTTGAAATCGGCATCTGGATGCGTCCCGGCGCCTGACCGTATTGCTCCTTCGCAATTTCGGCTGCCTGCGTTTCCCAGTCCGCTCCATATTGATCGGCGTAGGGTTCCATCAGGGAACGGACGATCGCATCCATTTCCTCCTGCGTAACGTCGAGGAGATTGCCCCCTGAATCGACGAAAAAGGTCAGCGGAATATAACCGGTCATATAGGGATTCAGTTCCGGAAACGCCTGTATGACAGGATAGGTGAGATCAAACTCATCGATCACGGACTGCAAACTTGCCGCGCTGTCATTCGTCAGATTCACAATGCCCACGAAACCGACACCCGTACCTTCCAGATCCTTACTGACCTCTGAAAACTCCGGCAATTCCGACATGCACGGACCGCACCACGAAGCGAAGACATTGACGACCGTGACCCGATTCTGCGAAAAAATCGAATCATCCACCGGATTTCCGGCGATATCCTGCGCGCCCGAAAACCGAAGCGCGCCAAAACGGCTCTCACTGACCGGCTGATAAGTCTCCATTCGATACTGCGCCAAAACCTCCGGCAATTCCGCCGTTTCATCAGAAAGTTCTGTCCGCGCCTGATTCTTTTCTTCCGCAGTCTCATCCGACGTTTCTACAGCCAAGGCCTCGCTCTCCCCCGCAAACAACATAATTTCAAGCGTCGAATACACATCCTCGGTGATATACTCCTGCTTCGGATCGCTGAAATAACCCTCCGGCGCTTCCAGCACATGTACGGTATAGACGCCGGGCGCAACCTGAAAGCGCGCCAGTCCTTCCGCATCCGTTTTCTGCAGCATACAGATCGTATCGGTACAGAATTGCACGGACGCCCCCTCTAAAGGATCTCCCGCTTCATTCATTACCAGAACCCGATACGCGTCCGCTTCCTCTTCCAGCAAATCGCAGCCGCCCAATAAGAGCAAACCGCTCAACAGGGAAAACAGCAGCAAAAAGGCAATCGGTCGGTTGTATCTGCCGCTCCGATCACCTCTCTTAACATTGTCTTTCTCTCTTTTATCATTTCGCATTTCATCGTCCTCCTTTCATGAACAGAACAAGGTTCGCCGCTTATTTCGCGTGAGTTTCGCTCATTATAGCATAAACTTTGTTCCAATGACAATCGGGCGGATGCTGCGATTCTATTTCTCCCTTGTCCAGACCTGCATCCGGTTCTCACCGCGATTCGCCCATGCATAATATGGGATCCAGCGGATCTTCTTCGGTGTAAACTGCGTCGGCGGACACTTGCCATAGAGCGGTGCATCCTCATCGGCATGCAGTTCCGTCGCCTGCGCATGCACGGTTCCCACACCGCCCAAAAGTTTCTCTTCATAGCGGTAAGTCAGCTCCGCGTCTTTCGGCAGGAAGATGCGATCGAGGTGCTCCCCGTTATCCGCTTCCTCTAAACAATAGACCTGCGGCCCCCGCACAATGGCAACCCTGCCCAGATCATCCTTCACTCTTGCATTCGCGTACCAGCGCTCCGGTTCCATCGGCAGCAGCAACTGCAGTTCTTCCGTGTAAAAATCACGGTCAGGCAGGAAATATCCGTCCCGCAATTCTCCACGCACCGCCGCGCCGTTTGCCGTGATCCTATAGGAATCCGCCCAGCCCGGGATGCGGATCGCAAGCTGCGGCATCGCTTCTTGAGAAGACGGAGAGATGCGAAGAATGATTTTCCCGCTTGCGGGATAATCCGTATGCATTTCTACATGAACGCAACCCTGCGGGAAATCGAAATCCGCGCGGTTCTGCAGGAACAGATTCACATAGAGCGCATCTTCTGTCTGCACATAAATATGATCCTGCAGCGATGTGATACAACGGGCAAGATTCGGCGGACAGCAGGCGCAGCCGAGCCATTCCGGACGAACCGGCTTGACATGGCTCTTTCCGGGATCCCTTTTCGAGGCTTCTGGATTCACTTCGAGCGGGTTCACATAGAAGAAATGCTTCCCGTCCAGCGCCATACCGCCAAGAATCGTATTGTAGAGCGCACGCTCCATGAGATCCGCATACTCCGCCCTCGGATCACAGGCACACAAATGATGCATGAAATAAAACAGCCCGATGGATGCACAGGTCTCGCAATACATGGTGTCGTTGGGCAGGTCATAATCAAAGGTGAAGGCTTCGCCGTGGAAGGTGGAACCGATCCCGCCGGTCAGATATAAGCGCTTGCCGGCTATGTTCTCATAAATCTTCCGACAGGAGGATAAGAGTTCGCGATCGTTCGTTGCGCGCGCAGCCATTGCCATCGCCTCGCAGAGATAGACCAGACGGACGGCATGTCCTTCCGCCGTGTCCTGCTGCCGCACCGGAAGATGGTTCTGCGTATAGCGATCCCCGAAATTCATGAGTCCGCCGCCGAAGAAGGAATTCTCTTCTCCGTCTTCTCTGCACTGCCTTGCATAGTAATCCGGATCCGTTCCTCTGACATTCAGAAAATAAACCGCCAGATCGCGGTAATTCTCATTCCGCGTCACGGCAAACAGCTTCATGAGACCGATTTCCACCTCTTCATGTCCGTCATAGCCGAAGTGCTTCCCTTCTCCGAAATATGAGTCAAGATAATCCGCCAGTTTGCACGCGATTGCAAGCGCCTTCTCTTTCTTCGTGGTGAGATAATAGGCGGCAGCCGCCTCGAAGAAATGTCCGGCGCAGTAGAGTTCATGGCTCTCATAGAGGCGCTTGAACTTCCGATTCGGCGCTTCGATCGTAAAATAAGTCGCCAAATAGCCGTCTTCCTCCTGCGCCGCGCCGATCAGTTCCACCACCGAATCCGCAAGCCGCTCCAACTCCGCGTCCGGCGTGATTCTAAGAGAATAGGCGACCGACTCCAGCCATTTATAGACGTCGGAATCCTGAAAAACGAAACCGTAGTGATGCCCGCTGCCAAGTCCCGCCGCAATGCGGAAATTCTCGATTGCATGACTCTTTAAATTCGGAATCGAACTGTCATTCCGCTCCCGCTCGATATTGACGGCAATCTCATCACTCAACACCTTCCACTGGTAAGGGATCATCTCCGTCCTGATCAGTTCCCGATAACGGTTCCAGAAAGCATCTTCAATTCTGACATTTCCATTTTGCATCCCTGTTCTTCCTTTCCGTCAGAAACCGGAAAGGCGTCACAGGCTTTCCCTGCCCGTGGCGCCCAACCGTTTCGATGAATCACAATGTTATTTGATAATACTGTCGATGGTTGCCTGTGCTTCGGCTGCCGCATCTTCCGGAGAAGCCGCGCCGGTGATTACTTTGTTGAATGCAAGTGAGATTGCATCGGAGATATCCGGCCATTCCGGAAGCGGACCTCTTGCATTTGCATATTGCATCTCATCTACGAATACCTGATATACGGGATCTCCGTCGAACTGCCCTTCGGCAAGTTTGGAGTCGGAAGAGATATATCCCATCTTGTCCATCATGTAGAGACAGGTCTCATCTGCCGTTGCATAGGTCAGGAATTTGATTGCCGCATCTTCGTTGCCGCCTGCGATCACTGCATAGTTCTCGCCGCCAAGACCCGATGCCTGCTGCTGATCCTGCGGAATCGCAGCGACGTTCCAATTCATATCCGGAACTTCTTCTCTCATGGTCGGGATCTGCCAGGTTCCGTTGATCATCATGGCAAGGTTGCCGGAGATGAACTGGTGCATGGTATCGCCCTGTGTCCAGTTGATTGCTTCTTTCGTCATTGCACCGGAATCTACGAGGTCCTTTTCGAACTGCAGCGCCTTGATGCCGCCTTCGGAATTCATTTCATAAGAGGTTGCGCCTGTGGACCATACCCAGGGAAGGAAATTAAAGGTGCCTTCTTCGTTCTGGAGCGCGCAGTGAGCAAACCCCGAGACATTCCCCTTGGTACATTTCTTCGCGGTATCGAGCAGTTCATCCCAGGTGGTCGGAACTTCGCAGCCTGCTTCCGCCAGCATATCTTCATTATAGAAAAGAACGAGGTCATTGCTGCCGAAAGGCACGCCGTAGAGTCTGCCGTCCAGTGTGCAGGAGTTCACGGGACCCGGGTAGTAGGAGCTGACATCGAACTTACCCGTGATGTCTGCGAAAATACCCATTGCCGCATAACTGGCATGGTCGGGATTGTCAAGGATCACGATGTCCGGCAGTTCTTCTGCGGATGCCCCGATGGAAAGTTGCTTCTTGAAGTCCGCGAAAGGAACATATTTTGCTTCCACAACGATGTCGCCCTGCTGGGAGTTGAACTCATCGATGATGTGTGCCAGAGCCTTCTGGTGTCCTTCGGTCTCCCAATAATACCAGATCTCAACGTCGCCCGAAGCGCCGTCTGAAGCGGGAACCTCTGCAACCTCCGTTGTTTCCGCTGCGGGAGCCGGAGCCGCATCTTCCGTCTGTCCGTCTGCCGCAGGGACAGCGGGTGCCGCTGTTTCTGCGCCTGTACTGCCGCAGCCTGCAAGTAAAACCGCGCTCACGCATGCGCATACGAGTAATGCTGTTAACTTTTTCATTTGTACCCTCCTATATTGTGGTAAATTGCTATTGCAATTTTATTATAGGAAACCGCTCATCATCTCAAAATGTGACAAACCTAATAAAGGTAGAATAATCTAAACTGGAATCAGGATCGTAATTTTGGTTCCCTCGTTTTCACGGCTCTCTACCGTGATTTTCTCCTTCTCATCATAATACATGTGCATTCTGGTCAGGGCATTCTTGACGCCGAGATGGTTGCGCCTGCCGTCGGTGATCTCTTCTCCGCGGTTGATCCGATCCAGCGTTTCGGCGTCCATACCGCAGCCGTTATCCTCAATGACCGCTTTGAGGCAATCCCCCTCTCTGCTGATTTGTACCGTCAGAATGTACTGCTCCTGCTGCCTTGCAAACCCGTGCAGAATCGCGTTTTCAACAAAGGGCTGCAGCAGCAGCTTGTGGATCTTGAGTTCCATCACCGTCGGATCGACGTCAACACGGCAGTCGAACTTGTTCTTCAGCCGGTACTGCTGCAGATAGATGTATTTTTTCAGCCATTCCATCTCGTCATGTACCGTAACCAATTCATCGCTTTTCGAAATCGCATAGCGCAGAATCGTCGCCAGCGAATTGATCGCGTTGCTGATCGCGAATTCTTCCTTATCGATTGCCATCCAGTTGATGGTGTCGAGCGTATTATAGAGGAAATGCGGGTTGATCTGCGCTTCCAGCGCCAGAACCTGCGCCCGTCTCTGCTCTTCATTCGCTTCCTTCTCACGCCGCAGCACGTCGCGAAGCGCGAACAGCGCAATGATCAGAAGCAGAATATCCAGCACAATGATATAGAGCTCCTTCTGGTTCATGGTGCGAACAAGCTGACTCTGGTCAATGGGTTCCACGATATCCCAACCCAACTTCTCGTCGGCATAACTATAGACCTTGGTGTAAGGCTTTACCTGCCCGTAAGCAGTAATATATTTCTCATAGGAAGAAAGTCGTTCCTCTTCCGGCAGATCCATGCTCGTGACCCTGGTTCCGATCAGCGATGCATCCGGACAGGAAATCACCTGTCCGCTTTTTCCGATGATCAGTTCAAAATCATCCTCATCGCCGGCGTCGCTCTGCAGAATCTCCTGCAAAAACCTCTCATCGATGCTGATGATGGCAATCCCGTTTCTTCGGTACGGCTTCCTGTAATCCACGACCCGATGCGCCAGATGGAAGAGATAATGGTCTTCATTGGCGAAGGTCGTCGCGTATTCCGTATCCAGAATGACCGTGTGTTTCTCTTCGGAAACCATGCGATATAATTCCTCTTTCGGAACGGAATAGCGTTCGATCCATGAATTCTCATAGGTTGCGGGCGTTAATTGATCATAGGAAATGATTTCGCCGGACTCCGTAATGATCGTGATCGCGCGGACATAGTCCTTGGTATAGAAGAGACCCCTTAAAAAGCGGCGCATCTGATTGATCGTCACCGCAGCGTCTTCTTCCGCGTTCAGCTTATCCACCCACTTTACAATATCGTCATTCGTATAGATCTGATAGAGCAGATCCTCGTAAGATTCCAACTTCACGTTCAGGTTGTCGTCCACCCGGTTCAAATTCTCCGACACGAAGAAATCCGTATTCTCATTGACCGTTGATCTCGTGTGGTAGAGATCGTAGAAACTCAGCACAATGATCGGAATGGTGGAAGTCAGTACGAACAGCAGAATCAGTTTCTTGCGTAAAGACAGTCTTTTCATGGTTGCTCCTGTGAATAGGAAAGCCCATCCGAAATTCGAATGAGCTTTGTTTCGTTCCGTTTTATTCTAACAGATTACGGCAGTTTTTGATAGGTCGGAATCACGGAAAGGGGCGCCTGTGCTCTGACTGTCGTCCCGCCGTCGAACACCTCTCCGGTTTCCCTGTTCTTCCAGTGACAGCCGTCAGGCAGATAGACCGATCGCTCTCTTACCTTTGCTTCCAGAATCGGCGCGACCAGAATGCTGTCGCCGTACATATATTCATCCTCAATCGTCCAGCATTTTCTGTCCTGCGGGAATTCATAGAACAGCGTCCGCATGATCGGCGCTCCCTTTTCATGCGCCTCCTGCATCAGTCTCCTGGTATAGTCTCTTAGATTCTCTCGTATCGTGAGGAATTTCTTGCAAACCTCGAAGACTTCCTCCCCGTAACTCCAAACCTCATTTGCCGCGCCGGATCTGCAGGTTGCGCCGCCCGTCGTTCCGTACTGCGGCTGTCTGGGCTCCCTGTCGCCGTGCAGGCGCATGACGGGGCAGTAGGTCGCCCAGGCGAACCAACGTGCAAAGAGTTCTCTGAATTCCGGGTCGTTCGGATCGCCGCCGTGGAAGCCGCCGATGTCCGTTGTCCACCAGGGAAGACCCGCCATTCCCATGTTCAAACCGGCGATCAGCTGGTTCCGCATGCTCAGGAAACTGGACGCAATATCGCCCGACCAGACAAGGGCACCGTACTTCTGGCTCCCCGCCCAGGCGCACCGCAGCAGATTCACAATGTTTTCCTGTCCTTCGCGCTTCATCCCCTCGTAGAAAGCGCGGGCATATTCCACCGGATACAAATTCCCGATTTCCAGATTGGTTCCCAGATGATATCTGAAATTGTCAAAATCATAGACGGTATATTCCGGCTCCGCTTCATCGAGCCAGAAAATTCTGATTCCGAGATCGTAATAATTCTGTTTGATTTTCTCCCAGATATATTCCCGCGCCGCGGGATTGGTCGCATCGAACTGCTCCGTGTTGCCCTCGAAGATAAAGCCGGTTCTCACGCCGCGCTCGGTACGCACCAGCAATCCCCGCTCCACCATTTCGGCATAGTTCTCCGACCGCCAGTCCACCGTCGGCCAGACGGAAACCATCAGTTGGATTCCCATTTGCGCAAGTTCTTCCACCATGCCCTTCGGATCCGGCCAATAGTCTGCGTCAAAGCGCCAGTCGCCCTGATACGGCCAGTGGAAGAAATCCACGACAATGACGTCCATCGGCAGTCCGAGTTCCTTATGACGCCTTGCGACACTGAGCACTTCCTCCTGGGTCTGATATCTTAACTTGCACTGCCAGAAGCCAAGCCCGTACTCCGGCATCATAGGAACCGTTCCGGTCACTGCCGCGTAGTTCTCGATCATCTCCGCCGGACTGTCCCCGACCGTGATCCAGAAATCAAGCGCATCCGTGCTGTAAGCCTCAAAACTCATTCGGTTGGTGCCGAACACCGCCCTGCCGATTGCCGGATTGTTCCACAGGAAGCCGTAGCCGAGCGAGGATAGGAAAAACGGTACGCTCGCCTGTGAATTTCGTTGCGCCAGTTCCAGATCACAGCCCTTCAGATTCAAATTGCTCTGCTGGTACTGCCCCATGCCGTAGATTCTCTCGTTAGGATCAAGCGATTCCATGCGGAAGGTCAAGTGATAATGTCCGCCGATGTTCGGCTTGAACTCGCGCCCCTCCACTTCCAGTGCGCTGCAGTCCGCCGCCGTGACGTTTCTTCTGTTTCTCCAATATTCCTTGCAGATTGTTTTCCCTTTTGCATTCCGCACGGTCAGTCTGCCTTCCCTGCTCACCGTCACCGTGATTTTCCCTGTAGAGAAACGAAATCCGTCTTCACATTCTTCTATGACCGGTCTGGTCAATCCGCAAAGAGGCAACAACGCATAGTTCTCATCCGTCAACGACGCCGACTTGGTGGCACGCACCCTGACTGCGTTCGTTCCCCACGGTTCGATCCTTAAGATTTCCGCGTCATATCTGTATTCCAATCTTGTACCCTTTATCTCAAACATGCGTCATCCTCCTGTTTTTATTGTATTTTCACTGTATTTGCTTTCATGATACTTACTTTCTTTGTATTTCTTTTCAGATTTTCATGATCTGTATTTTCTGTCGCCTTCCCGTTGCGGTCCCTATCCCTTGACCGCGCCGCTCGTCATACCGGCAATGATATATTTCTGCATGAAAATGAAAATCAAAACCACCGGCAGGATCGATACCACGGCAAACGCCGTCAGATAACTCCATCTGGTTCCGTATTGTCCCATGAAGTTGAAGATTCCCGCCGTAATCGGGCGTTTCTGTTGATCCAGAATGAAGGTCATGCCGTAGGCAAGATCTCCCCAGGAATAGAGGAAAGAGAAAATCGCGCAGACGACGATGCCCGGCTTCGCAACGGGAACCAGCACCCGAAGAAAGGCGCCGCTCCGATTACAGCCGTCAATATAGGCGGCTTCCTCGAGTTCTTTGGGAATGGTCGCAAAATAATTCTTCAGGATCAGCACCGAAAACGGAATGCCGATGGTTGCATCGGCGAGAATCGCCGCGCCCCAGGTATTATAGAGATGAAACTTCTTGAACATAATGAACATCGGCGTCAGCAATACGGATACCGGCAGCATCTGCGTTACCAGGAAAAACAGCAGCGACAGTTTTCTTCCCGCAAAACGGTATCTTGCGATCGCGTAGGATGCCGGAACCGCCAGAATCACGGCAATGAGCATCGCGCCGCAGGAGATCATCAGGCTGTTGAAGAAGGACTGGAACATGTTGAAATCTCCTGTTTCCACCTGAGCCGCATAGGATTTCAGATTCACCGTATGCGGGTAGATGGTAGGTGGAATCAGGAAGATTTCCTGCTCTGTCTTGAGGGAGGTTACAAGAATCCAGAACAGCGGGAACAAAAGGATTCCCAAGATCAAAAGGGAAAGAATGGAATAGACTGTCTTTTTTCCGCGGGGGCATTTTCTCTCACTCATTTCTCTTCTCCTTTCAGCGTGATCCGCATGTAGAGGATACCGACCGCAAGCAGGATCAGAAGCAGGACATTCGCTACAGCGGAGCCTTTGGAATACTGGAACAGTTCAAAGGAAAGCTTATAGGAATAAGTGGAAAGAAGATGCGTCGAATTCACCGGTCCGCCGGCAGTCATGACATAGACCAGATCATAGACCTTAAAGGTATAGATGAAGCCGAGTACCAGAACCGATTCGATCGTCGAACGCAACAGCGGCACCGTAATCCGGAAGAAAGACTGCACGCCGTTCGCGCCGTCGATGGCGGCGCTTTCATAGAGTTCTTCCGGAATCGTAGTCAACCCCGTTGCGATCAGAATCGTGTTAAACGGGATCCCGATCCAGATATTTGCAATCACAACAGCCGCCATCGCCGTTTTCGGCGTCGTCAGCCATTCAATATTCTTGGAAATGACACCGATCTGCTGCAATAAATAATTCACGATACCGACGTCGGTGGAAAACATGAACTTAAACATCAGTGCGGTAATCGTCATCGGAATCATCCACGGAATCATCAACAGTCCGCGAATGGGTTTCGCCAGCGCGAAGTTTTTATTGAACAGCAGCGCGAGCGCGAAGCCGATCAGAAATTGGACGAGCAGACAGGCAACCGTGAAGAGCACGGTATTTCCGACAGATTTCAAGAAAACGCCGTCGGAAAACAGTTGTGTGTAATTGGAAAATGCAATGAATTTCTTCGTGCCCTTGGCAAGGTTTCTGACCGTTACGTTCTGCATGCTCAGCACGAGGTTGCTGATGATGGGATAGCCGACAAATACGAGCATATAAAGCAACGCCGGGGATGCGAACAGCAACCCGACATTGTCGTATTTGAAGATTTGTTTGAGTTTTTTCACCCGTCATTCCTCCTAAATCACTTTTTCGATTCCATTGTATCTTTGAACCGAAAAAAGCAACACGGGAGAAATCTGGAAAAGGTGTAAAAAACCAAAGTCAATTATTTTTGTGTTTTTCTGTATTCTCCGGGAAGTTGTCCGCAGGTCTCCTTGAATACGCGGCTGAAATATTTCGGATCCGTATAGCCGATCTGTTCGGAGATCTCATAGAACTTGAGCGAAGTGGAGCAGAGCAGTTCCTTCGCCTTATTCATTCTGAGGTTCTTGATATAACTGCTGAACGTGACGCCCACTTCCTTATGGAACAGCGTTCCGATATATTCCGGCGTCATGTGCATCCGCTCCGCAATCTCATCAAGCGTAATTCCCGTACTGTAGAATTCATGCACCAGGCTTCTGACACGCTTCACCGTCAGGTGCGTCACGCCGTCCTCCTCCGTTCCGTCGTCAAGAAAGGCAACCAGAAACCCTGCCGCAGCATTCAACTCTTCCTTCGTCTTGGCATTCATAATCTGACCGAGCAATTTCTGCTGCTCTAAATTCTTTTGATCCAGATACCCCATCTCCTTGGCGATCCCGATCATCGCCCAGAGAAAGCGGACATAACATTCCTTGATCTCCCGCGGCACATAAATCCGTCCGTCCTTGAAAGAATTGCCGAACTCGGAAACCGATGCCCCCACCGCAGCAAAATCTCCGTCGCAGATCGCTTTCTTCATTCTGGATTCCAGTTCGATCGGATAAATGCAGGAAATAGTCTGGATCCTCGTCACTTTCGGATAAACAACCAGCACATCCCGTCCGAGCGAAATTCCCCAATCCATATAGGGAAGTAATTGATCCAGAGCACCTTTCAGATTTCCGATTCCGACCGTTCCGACAAAGCCCTGCGATAACTCGTCCTCTTCCGAACGCAGCGCCTGACTCTGAATGAAATGCTCTACATCGGTAAGGCTGTCAAAGTGGTAGAGAATCAGAATCAGCGATTTCCTGTATTCATCTTCCACGCAGCAATATTGCAGTTCCTTATAAAGAGAAAGGATATGCTGTAAATGCTGACGCATCCGATCGCGGTTCTCCTCATAGCCGTCTCCGAGATAAACATTGAGGAGACCGAACTGCTCCGTTTCCGAAATTCCGTAATTATGATGAAGATAGGACTGTACTTCCGCTGTGATTTCCTGATAATCGTTGAGGACGGAATGGAAAATCTGCTCCAGCGTGCCGATCTGTGAAGGCTTCTCCTGTCTGTCCTTTCTGACAAGACGCCTTGTGTTTTCGATCGCGTTGGCGAAATCATCGTAAGAAATTGGTTTCAGCAGATATTCGGTGACGCCGAGCTTCATCGCGGTTCTCGCATACTCGAATTCGGAATATGCGCTCAGGACAATGGCTCTGGTCGGCAGCCCTTCACTCGCCATCTGCGTCAGCATCTCCAACCCGTCCATTCCCGGCATCATAATATCGGTGATTACGGCGTCCGGAACCAATTCTTTCAGCAGCGCAAGCCCCGCTTCTCCGTCCGCAGCCTCTCCCACCAACTCGATGTTCTCCATCTTGGCGAGCAGTTTCTCTATGCCCTCTCTGATTCTGATTTCATCCTCAACCACCACAACCCGCATGCTTCCGTCTCCGTTTGTGATACCGCCGCCGTTCCGAACTCTCATTCCCGATCGGCGGTTTTCGTATCTTCCCCGCAAATTTTGACAGATGCGAATCCGCGGTTCTGATTCTATTTTCTATTATATCATGCAATATTTCCGAGCGGAAATCAATCAAGGCGTCCCGCCGATTTCGCAGACAGGCGGATCGGCATTTTACGAACAAAAATTGGGAAGCCGCATCAACACCGACTTCCCAACATTCCAAATACTGTGCGTTAGAGGATTCGAACCCCCGACCTTTTGGTCCGTAGCCAAACGCTCTATCCAGCTG
>CAZNCH010000014.1:0-21073 GCA_964571555.1 uncultured Lachnospiraceae bacterium
GGATCAGTTCCAGCACCGTAAGCACCAGATAGAGACCATAGAGGATCTTCGCAGTGGCACGCACCCTGGGAACCAGTTTGCCGACGGAAGGTCCCGGGCTCTCCGCACGCATGATATGAATGTTGTCCGCACCGGCGCCGGGAAGTACGGCAAGCACAAAGACCAGCATTCCCATACCGCCGATCCAGTGCGTTAAACTCCTCCAGAGCAGCATACAATGCGACAGACCTTCCACGTTGGAGAGGATCGAAGCCCCCGTCGTGGTGAAGCCGGAAACCGTCTCAAATACGGCATCGATAAAGTTCGGGATCTGCTTGCTCAAATAAAACGGCATTGCGCCGAATAAACTCAAAAAGATCCAACTCAGCGCAACCGAGACGAAGCCCTCTCTGGTGTATAATTTGACGTCTTTCGGGCGCTTCCTGCTGATGAGGAAAGCAAACGCCCCACAGGCAGCGGATACAATCACAAAAGCGAAGCCCGTCTTCTCCCTGTAAATGACTGCCGCCAGCATCGGCGCAATCATCAGCAGCGCTTCCACCTTCAGCACCCAGCTCAAGACATAGAGTACCATTTTACGATTCATAGCCGCCGTCCTTTATCCCATAATATCCATCAAATCGTCGAGACCGCTCTGCGTGGTAACCACGATGACCGTATCCCCCTTTAGGATCCGATCCTGACCGTTCGGAATGAGGATTCTGCCGTCGCGGTAAATGCAGGCAATGAGCAGATGCTCCTTTAAGTTCAGTTCCTGCAGCGGCGTTCCCGTCACCGCGCTTTCGCCGTCGACTCTGAACTCCAACGCTTCGGCGTCCTCGGTGAGCTTGTACAGAGTCTCGATATTGCTGCCCATGGAATTCTGCATGGCGCGTACATAGGTTACGATCCGATCCGCCGTGATCATTTTCGGATTGATCACGCTGCCCAGATTCAGAGAATCGATCACGTTCTCGAACCCGATCCGGTTGATCTTGGTGATTAACTTCGCATGTTGATTCATGCTGCCGGCATAGAGAGACAGCATGATATTTTCTTCGTCGATTCCGGTAAAGGATGCTACGGCGTCCGTCTCATCCACGCCCTCTTCCATCAGAATCTGCTGGTCGGTACCGTCCCCGTTGATGATCATTGCCTGCGGCAGCAGTTCCGAAAGTCTCTGGCAGCGCTCGAAGTCGCGTTCGACGATTTTCACGCTGATCCCCGTTTCTTCGAGTTCCTTATTCAGATAATAGGTCAGTTTCCCGCCGCCGATCATCAGGATCGACTTCACCGTGTTGTTAGGAATCCCCGCTTTCTTGAAGAAATCCACCGCCTGCTTGTGCTGACCGACAAAGGTCAGCCGGTCGCCCTCTTTCAGTACGAAATTACCGTCGGGGATCGTGACCTCGCTGCCCCGCTCGACAACGCAGATCAGAACTCTGCAATTCAGCCGCGTGCCCACTTCCATGACCTTGAGGTCATGCAGTGCGGAGTCCTTGGGAATGACAAGTTTCATCAGTTCCACCCTGCCCTTTGCAAAGGAATCGACCTTGATCGCGGAAGGGTACTTGAGCAGCCGCGCCGTTTCCATGGCTGCTTCCCGCTCCGGATTGATGACCATTGACATATTCAATTCTTCGCGGATATAGTGGACTTCCTTGACATATTCCAGATCGCGGATGCGCGCAATCGTGTGGCATCTGCCCGCTTTGTGCGCGATGAGACAGCAGAGCATGTTGATTTCATCGGAATGGGTGGTCGCTATCATTAAGTCCGCGTCCTCAATGCCCGCTTCCATCAGCACTTCGTAACTGACGCCGGTTCCCTCGACGCCCATCACGTCATGCCGGTCCGCCATGGTACGCAGTACCGCGCCGTCCTTGTCAATGATGGTGACTTCATGTCCCTCCTTATTCAATCGTTCCGCCAAAGTGGCTCCCACCTTGCCGCAGCCAACGATAATAATTCGCATCGTTTCTGTCTCCTTCGTATCAGGCTCTGTCTCTTAATGCAGTGGAATCTCCACGGTTCCGATGTCCTGAAATGATCTGTAATTGTCATGGATCGTCAACTGAATCGTATCCATGGTATCATGCAGTTTGACCGCATAGCAGCACTCCACGCTCTGTCCGTCGCTGATCTTCAAATCACGCTGATAGAGTTCGTCCGGCGCGTCTTCCAGCACCGCGAAAGTCTCCAGATCCGCACCGCCCTGTTTCACCGAGGGCGGGAACACATCCGACATACTGAAAGGCTCTGACAGATGATTCGTAAACGTGAAGAAAATAAGACCGACAGGCTGTCCGTCCACATCTCTCACGATCTGCACCTTGTTGCAGGTCAGTTCGAACTCATCATTCTTTACATTGACGCTGCCGGGCGTCGTTCCCTCCATCGCGGAACGCTCCGATTTGGATTTCTTCTCGGAGAAATCCTTGTTTTGCAGCAGGAGAAAATAATGGAAGAAAATACAGCCGATGCTGATCAGCACCACAATCTCAAGCGCAATGATTGCGATTGAGGTGACTCTCTTCTTCTGTTCCACTCTCTTCTCATGTCGACTCAGGGGTCTTGACCCCTCACGATTCTCGCTCATCTGACATCCTTGCTCTGCTTTGTTCCGGTGACCTTTTGAAATCGATTGTAGCATATTTGCCGCCAAAATAAAAGAGGGCTGCGTTGCCTTTCTCCGTAAGATATTGTAAAATACAGTGTAGCAAGCATGAGGAGAGACCGAAATGAATTACCGTTACGAGCAGTCGCTTTTGGGCTTCGGCTGTATGCGTTTTCCCAAAAAGGGGAACGGCTTCGATCTGGATGAGATTCGCCGCGAGATCGGCTATGCCGTGGAACACGGCGTGAACTATTTTGACACTGCCTATATCTACAGCGGTTCGGAAGAGGTGCTCGGCACCGTTTTGAAGGAACTGCAATTAAGAGAACGGGTGCGCATCGCGACCAAACTGCCGCAATATCTGATGAAAACGCCGGAAGAAGCGGAGAAGAACTTCAGAGGGCAGCTGCGCCGTCTGCGAACCGATTACATCGACAACTTCCTGATGCATATGCTGCCCGATACGGATACGCTGAACGTTTTGAGAGAACGCGGGATCCTGACCTGGGTCGAGGAGAAGAAGCGGGCGGGCGCGATCCGCAGCATCGGTTTCTCCTACCACGGCTCCACGCAGGCATTTCAGACTCTCCTGCATGCCTATGACTGGGATTTCTGCCAGATCCAGTACAATTATCTGGATGTGCGGTCGCAGGCGGGCGAGGACGGACTGAGGGCAGCCGCCGAAAAGGGGATTCCCGTCATCGTCATGGAACCGCTGCGCGGCGGCAAACTTGCCGACAGGCTGCCGGATGCCGTGACCGCTTTATTTCGCAAGGCGCATCCTGACTGGTCGAATGCGGAGTGGTCGTTCCGCTGGCTCTATGACCAGCCCGCCGTTACCACGGTGCTCTCCGGCATGAATTCCATGGAAATGCTGACCGAGAATATTCGGATCGCTTCCCTTGCGCCAAAGGAAATGCTTTCGGAAGCGGATCTCCCGCTCTATGACGCAGCCAGAGCCGCCCTCGAGGGCAGCGTGAGCATTCCCTGCACCGGTTGCAATTACTGCATGCCCTGTCCGTTTGGCGTCGATATTCCGGGATGCTTCCGTTCTTTCAACGCTTCTTATCAGGACGGCTATACCAATGCGTTCCGTGAATATTTCATGTGTACTTCCCTGCGAAAGCAGCGCAGCAACGCTTCCGTCTGCAAGGACTGCGGACAGTGCGAGAAGAAATGCCCGCAGCGCATTGAGATCAGAAACGAATTAAAACGGGTGAAGAAACGTTTTGAGAATCCCCTTTATCATATCGGATATTTTATGGCGAAACTGCTGCGAATCATCTGACCGGAGAGAGAACATGAACAAGAGTATTCAAGATACCATGAGAACTGTAAACAGAATCCCCCTCTGCGCGCTTCTGCTTGCGGCAGCCCTGCTGTTGGCAGGCTGCGGGGAAGAGAGCACACAGGGGCAGGATCGTGCGGCGGAACCGACTTCGCCGATCATCGAGTCCCTGCAGGAGATGACGCCGGAAGCGACGCCGGAGAATCAGAGCCGCGAACTGCAGATCGAGCGCGCCCCCGAGGTTACCCCCTCGCCCGCGCCCGCCGATACCGGCATGATTTCCGGTGCGGAAGCGCCGAAACTGGAGATCAAAGATCCGAAAACACCGGAAACTGAGACGAAAGAAGACGAGAAAAAAGAGGACGAGCCAAAAGAGGAGAATACGACCGGAAACGGTACGCCTCTCATCTTTGATGTATCCGACTGCACGGTAGTTGCCTACGGAGATTTCGATCCGACCATGGAAGACGCCATCTTCGCCGCGATCAACGCATACCGCACGCGGGGGAACCTCGAACTCATGGAGCGCAATATGAGCCTGGATTTCTGCGCGGATGTAAGGGCGAAGGAACTGACCTACTGCCTGAACCATACCCGCCCGAATCAGACCTTCTGGTACACGGTTGCGCCGGCGTACGATCACGCGGAACTGATCGCAGCCGATTATTCCGAAGCGCAGCGAACCGTGGACGCATGGATGTCCACCTCCTCGGGTCGTCAGTATCTGCTGGGAAACAACTACCGCTCGATCGGTATTTCCGTCTTCCGCTCCGACGGAAGGAACTTCATTGCGGCGTCCATCGGCGACTGATTACTCCTCGCCGTTTGCAACCGCCTGCGCAGTCTCCGCCTGAATCTCAGGATGATAGGAAAGAATGGGTTCTTCGTTCTTTCCTTTTATTTTGCGATCCACATAGTTGCGCGTGATCCGTACCACGACGGGAGACAGCGCAATCACGCCGATGAGGTTGGGGAGCATCATCAGACCGTTGAAGGTATCGGAGATATCCCATGCCAGAGAAGACTCCATCAGCGCGCCGGAGACGATCATCAGGGTGAAAATAAAACTGTAAATCCGCGTCGCCGTCTCGCCGAACAGATACTCCACCGCTTTTTTGCCGTAATGCGACCAGCCGAGTACCGTTGTGAATGCGAACAAAAGCACCGCCAGCGCCACGAACCACTCGCCGGGCTTGCCGAAGATATCACCGAAAGCTCTCGCAACCAGGGTCGCATCGCTCACGCCTTCTTTTACCAGGCCCGAATGCAGATCCACGTAGCCCGAAGAAAGTACCACGATGGCGGTCATGGTGCAGACAATCATCGTATCCGCAAACACCTCGAAAATTCCCCAGAGCCCCTGCTTCACGGGCTCTTTGACGTTGGAATTGGAATGTACCATGACCGAGGAGCCAAGACCCGCTTCATTCGAGAATACTCCGCGCTTACAGCCCTGCGTGAAGACGGTCTGCAAGGTAATTCCGACCATGCCGCCCGCTGCCGCTTTCACACCGAACGCATATTGGAAAATGGCGGTAAAAATCGCGCCCAGGGAACCGATGTGCGAGATACAGATCACAAGCGCGCCGATGATATAGGCAACCGCCATGAAAGGAACGACGCGCTCCGCCACGGCTGCAATCCGTTCGAGTCCGCCGACGATGATGATACCGGCAATGACCATCAAGATCACGCCGATGAGCAGCGCAATCAGCGTCACATTACCAAAGAGAATCGGAGAGTCCGCATTGGAGAAGAAGGCGGATTCCAGATTCATCACGATCTTATTGATCTGCCCCATGTTGCCGATTCCGAACGACGCAATCATCGCAAACAGCGCAAACAGAATCGCCAGAAGCTTTCCCATCCATTCATATCCGATGATGTTTCCGAGTCCGTCCCGCAAATAATACATCGCGCCGCCCGACCATTCGCCGTCCTTGTTCCTGCGGCGGAAATAGATGCCGAGCACGTTCTCCGAATAGTTCGTCATCATACCGAAGAAGGCGGCAACCCACATCCAGAACACCGCGCCGGGACCCCCGACCGTAATTGCGGCGGAGACGCCGGCGATATTACCGGTGCCGATCGTCGCTGCAAGTGCGGTACAAAGCGCCTGAAACTGTGATACGGAACCCTTTTCGGACTTGTTGTGCGCGGACTTCTTGAACACGCCGCCGATGGTCTTCTGCATCCAGTGTCTCAAATGCGTCAGTTGGAAACAGTTTGTCACGAGCGTCATCAGGATCCCCGTACCGATCAGCATGGCCAGTCCGATCCTCACCCAGACAAACGAATTCATCATGTCATTGATTGTCGTCAAACGTTCTATGAAGCGTTCCATAAGAAAATATCCCCCTTTTTGGCATTCCTGTTCTACTTTACTCATAGCGCGGTATTTTTGTCAATCTTTTAACAGATTGAAATTTTTTTGTAAATTCCGCAAAAAATTTGTATTTTGCCTATGCTGTTGCTATAATAAAAATGTCGGTCACCGGGTGACCGTGATTTCACCCAAAGGCAGTCACGCGGATTACAAAGGAATTTACGGATGAACACCTATGCAACCTTGGAACAATTGAAGAAGATCGCGCACGGCATCACGCAGCAATTCGGTCAGAATTGCGAGGTCGTGATCCATGATCTGCGAGGACGCAGCCTTGAGAATACCATTGCTTTCATTGAAAACGGGCATGTGAGCGGACGTGCGGTCGGAGACGGTCCTTCTCAGGTGGTGCTGGAAGCGCGCGGCAGGAAAGCGAGCGAAATCGAGACGAAATTCGGTTATCTGACCCGTACCAAGGACGGACGGATCCTGAAATCAACGACCGTATTCATGGGGAATCCCGAAACGGATCACATCGACTATGTGATGTCCATCAATTATGATATTACGAGTCTCATGACGATTGATTCCGCGGTGCGCTCTCTGATTGCAACCGGCGAAGAGGAAGGGCACAGGAAACGACCCGAGAAGATCACGCAGAATGTCAACGATCTGCTCGACGACCTGATCGACCGGTCCGTAGACCTGATCGGCAAGCCCGTGGCGCTGATGAGTAAGGATGAAAAGGTGACCGCGATTCGCTTCTTAAATGATGCGGGCGCGTTCCTTATCACGAAATCCGGCGACAAGGTCTCGAAATTCTTCGGCATTTCGAAATACACGCTCTACAGTTATATCGATGTGAACAATAACAAATCCAAAATATAATGCCGGAGGGTGCTTATGCACCCTCCGGATTCGTTTCTTCCCCATCCTCTGTCGGCGTCTCGGTCGGCGTAGGCGTCGGCGTTTCGGTCGGTGTGGGCGTCGGCGTTTCGGTCGGTGTGGGCGTCGGCGTTTTGGTCGGCGTGGGCATCGGTGTTTCGGTCGGTGTGGGTGTTGGTGTTTCGGTCAGCGTGGGCGTCGGCGTTACACTCACCTCTTCCACGTGTTCGGGAAGCGTCGGCGTTTCCGTCATGACGTTCCTGTATTCTCCGCTCGGTTTCACATAATGCACCACGAACTCACCGTCGTCCGGAACGCCCGGCACCGGGTGGTGAATGATATAATCAAGGATATCTTGATATGCCAGGGGACGATAATGCAAGCCGTCTCCCGCATCATATTCCCGCTTGATCTGTCCGTTCGCATCCTTTAGAATCTCCTGAATGTTGAGGAAATACAAGCCCTTTTGCTCCGCCAATTCCAGCAGGAACGCATTGTATCGGTCAATCCACGCATTCTGCACCGAATTGCGGTAAGTGCCTTTGTCGTCGACCGGCCAGATCCCCATCAGCACGATATGGCGCTCTCCCGCCTGCTTCATGATATGCTCCACCAGTTTCGTATAACTGTCCTTATACTTCTTCTCACTCATTCCGTTCATGCCGTTCACGCCGTAGCACACATAAATCACCGGTTCCTCATGCGACTGCAAATAGGAATCGAGACTGTACTGCCGCCCCGCATTGTTGACGAAGAGCGTAGATTCCACCGCGGTGTGCGAGATCCCGACCTTCGCAAGCACATTCTCGTCGGAGACGAAACCGTAACTCACCATGGCAACGGTGCGCGAATCTCCGAGGAAGACGCAGCTGTTCATATAACCGTCTTTCGCATCCCTGCGATAGGCAAGCACCGTCGGATTCTCGAGAACTTCCGCTTCGGTTCCGGACGCATCGCCTGCATTCCTGCCGCTCTCCTCTCCGTCACTGCTCTCCGTTTTCCCGCTGTTCTTCTTCCGCAGGAAGCCGAACAAACCGGATGCATCGGGATCTTCAGCGCCCGCTTCCGTTCCCGCTTCCGCCAAAGACCCCGTTTTCCCGTTCAGCATACACGAAGAAACGGTGATTGCCGCTGTACAAATCACGACCACCGCTGCGATGCTGAAACAAGCCGCTTTATTCTGTTTGATGAAAGAGGCAAGTTTTGTGCCCTTTTTTCGAATCCGTTTCATAGTGATGATAAATCCTGCCTGACGATGACCTCTCACCGTTTCGTTACACCTGTGATTCCACGTCCCACTTCATGATGAACGGATCTTTCTTCGAATACGGACGCCAGCTGTCCTCCGCGTCCGGATCTCCCGTTTTCATGAAGTTCGTCCAGGAATCCAACAGTCTGTCGCTCAGCGCGGCATCCGCTTTCGTAAACGGTCGCCAGCTTCTTGCAAGCGTACCGAAAACATAATAGAGTTCGGCGGAATGGAAAGCGCCCCAATGATCGCCCGGCAATAAGCGGTCGAAAGAATAGAGGTAAATCGGAGACGCCGCATAGGACCGGAAGACTTCGGCGAAGCCGATACAGCCCGCTTTGATCGCGGTTTCCGGCGCTGCGCCCGACAAAAGATCGGCAGCCGTAACCAGCGCGCGCGTATCTCCCATCACATCGTAATCGTCTCTCGTCCAGCCCGTAATGATCGGAATATCCTCTACATTTCCGCTCTCCAGTGCATGCGCAAAGGTATCGTTCAGAAGATAGCCGTCCATGCAGGGCATCAGGAAGAAACCGCCGTGTTCCGCCGCGATCCGACCCATCTCCGGATTCATCCGCTCGAACAGTTCGAGCGCCGGAAGTTCACGCAGTTCTTCGACGCTGCGGATATTCGCATACTCCGCCAGACGCTTGCCGTAAGTCTCCTGCCGCTCCAGCGAAATATCTCTGCACAGCCCTTGCCGGTATGCCGCGCCGCTCAGCAGAATGCAGCGGCTGATCCGTCCTTTGGAGAGGGGCGAGGTAATCAGGGTCTGTACGCTGGCTGCGCCCGCGCTCTGCCCGAAGACGGTTAAATTCAGCGGATCTCCGCCGAATTTCGAAATATGCTTCTTCACCCAGTCAATCGCCATGATCTGATCGAGCAAGCCGTAGTTGCCGGAGATGCCGCGATCATTCTCCGCCGAGAGCCATGGATGTGCAAGGAAACCGAAGAAGTTGCAGCGGTACTCCACGCTGACCAGAATCACGCCGCGCCGTGCGTAGGCAGCCCCGTCGAATTCCATTTCGGTCGCATAGCCGTTCAGATATGCGCCGCCGTGAATCCAGACGGCAACCGGAAACCGCTTCACAGGATCGTTCTCCTTGGGCGTCCAGATATTCAGGTACAGGCAGTCCTCATCCAGCGGACGAAGATAGCGCTCATCCGCGAAGAACTCTTTGTTCCACGGCGGCGTCCTGTGATTGATGTATTGGATACAGGCGGGCGCATAATCCGTCGTATTCAAATATCCCGTATCGGGGCAGTCTTCCTTCCAAAGCGGTTGCGGCGGTCGGAAACGCAACTCCCCGACGGGCGGCTTCGCGTAAGGCACGTGCCGGTATTCCAGATAATCTCCGTGATCGACAGCAATATAACGAAACATCCCAATCTCCTTCTCTGTCCGCTGCAGGCAGCAGCCCGTTTTCTCTTTCACTTCATTCTACCACATCAGAGGAGCATTGATAATCTCAACTTGAAAGGGACGGGATCACGGTTTTGAAGACGTTGCGCGCACAGGGAAATTCCATGCCCGTCCTGCTGTTGACCGCGAAAACGGAGATCGAGGATCGCGTTCTCGGTCTTGACAGCGGCGCCAACGACTATCTGCCCAAACCCTTCGATTCCAGAGAACTGCTGGCAAGGATTCGCGCCATGACACGAACGAAATCGGAAACGGATGCAAAACTGTCTCTGGGAAATGTGACGCTTGACCGCACGACCTACGAACTTGCAACGCCGTCGGGCAGTTTCCGCCTCGCCAACAAGGAATATCAGATGATGGAACTCTTCCTTTCGAATCCGCACATGGTGATCTCGACGGAACGACTGATGGATCGCATCTGGGGCTTGGATTCCGAAACGGAACTGAACGTCGTCTGGGTCTACATCTCCTATCTGCGGAAGAAACTGACCGCATTGCAGGCGGACATTGAGATCAGGGCATCCAGAAATGCGGGCTATTCACTGGAAGATGCGAAGGAATCGGATAACAGAAAATAAAATGAGCGCAAATCAGAGGACAGGGAAAAGAGAATGGAAAACACAAAGGGAGAAAACATGATCCATAAATTAAAGAAGAAATTCACCCTGCTGGCAACCGCTTCGATGCTGCTTCTGATGAGTCTTCTGATCCTCATTATGAACGGCATCAACTACACTTCCGTGATACGGGAATCAGACCAGACGCTCGACGTCCTCTCTCTTCCCGGCGCGCCGTTCCGGAAGGAACACGTGTTATTTTTCTTGACTGCGGCAGAAAACTGGCGGCGTTTCGTGTCTTTTTGTGGATCAGCATGAGCGTCGGACTGCTCGGCTGCCTTCTAGTCTTTCTGATTTTCCTCTTTGCTTCGGGCAGAATCGTGCGCCCCATTGTAGAGAGCAACGAGAAGCAGAAGCGCTTTATCACGGACGCGGGACACGAGATCAGAACCCCGCTCACGGTGATCAATGCCAACCTCGATCTGCTGGAAATGGAGGATCCCGACAATCCGGAACTGAACCGCATCCGCGTGCAGACCAAACGCCTGACCGATCTGACGGGAGCCCTCGTGCAGCTCTCCAAGATGGAAGAGGGAACGAAGCAAACGGCGCGTGTCGATTTCCCGTTCTCGGATCTTGTCGCGGAAATTGCCGCATCGTTCGAAGCCATTGCGCAGACGCACCGCATCGAATATGTGCGGAAGATTTCCCCTGCGCTGACCCTGTACGGCTCGCCCGACTCTCTCGGACGGCTCGTTTCCATCCTGCTCGACAATGCGCTGAAATATACGCCCGAGGGCGGTATTGTGACCGTGGAATTGAACGACCGCAAGAAAGCCCTGCAGCTTTTAGTACGCAACACAACCAAAGAGACCCTTTCGGAAAAGGATCTGTCACATCTTTTTGATCGTTTCTATCGCACGGACGCTTCCAGAAATTCCGAGACAGGCGGACACGGAATCGGGCTGTCCATTGCAAACGCCATTGTGCGCTCGCACGGCGGATCGATCCGCGCAGACGCACAGGGCGAACGCGATCTGACGATCACCGCGGACTTCCCCAAAAACAAAGAAAAATAAATCTTTCCGCTCCTTTAAAGTACATTTAAGTTTTGCTCCTTATACTGACCTTGTCGAGTACAAAACATCCCGCACGGACACGCAGGAATTGAGCGCGTGCATGCGGATGGAAAGGAGCCAAAATGAAATTTCGACATGAGTGGAAATACAACATCAATATCGCGGATCTGATCACCTTAAGAGCAAGACTTCCGCTTCTGATGCAGCATGACGCGCATACATCCGACGGCGTCTATCGGATCAGATCTCTGTATTTTGATAACCAAAACGATCAGGCGCTGCTGGAGAAGCAGGACGGCGTCAACTACCGCGAAAAGTTCCGCATCCGCTATTACAACGATGATTTAAGTTACATCATGCTGGAGAAAAAGAGCAAGATCAACGGCTTATGTCATAAGGAAAGCATTCAAATCAGCAGGGAAGAAGCGCAGAAAATTGCAAACGGCGACATCGAATGGATGGCGCCCGTCGGAGCGATGCAATCCTCCCTGCTGCAGGAATTCTACGCCAAAATAAAGTATTTGGGCTTGCAACCGAAAACCATCGTCGATTATACACGGGAAGCTTTCGTCTATGCGCCGGGCAATGTGCGCATCACACTGGATTACGACATTCGCACCGGAGACTTCAGAACCGACTTCCTGAATACGGAAACATTGACGATGCCCGCCGGAGATGCCCCTCTGATCCTGGAGGTGAAATGGGACGAATTTCTTCCGGATATGATCCGCGACGCGGTATTCCTGCCGTGCCGTCACGTATCTGCCTTCTCCAAATATGAACAGTGCCGCGTCTACGGCTGATCAGACCGAATACACCATCCACCCGTGGAAATGATTTTCACGGAAATTCAAACAAAAAGGAGTAATTATCATGACATTCAACGACATTTTCAAATCCAGTTTCTTAGAGAACGTAACAGCGGTCAGCCCGCTTGATATGGCATTGACGCTCGCCCTGTCCTTTGCGATCGGACTCTTCATTTTCTACGTCTACAAAAAGACCTATCGGGGCGTAATGTATTCTTCCTCTTTCGGCGTGACGCTGCTTGCGTTGACAATGATCACTGCGCTGGTCAGTTATAACGGCGCCTATGCAGGGTAAACGGAAATCAGCAGAAAGGAGCAGGCATGTCCACAAGCAAATACTTTGACAGAATCTGCGTTGTCGTCGTGGTTCTCAGTCTCATCATGACCGTGTTGTTTATGAACGGCGCGAATCTCGGAATCGATGCGCAGGCAAACACGATGGCGTATGAAACGGGGCTGTTTGACACTTCTTACGTGCATGAAGTCGACATTGTGATGAACGACTGGGACAGCTTCATTGAGACCTGCGAGAATGAGGAATATGCAGCGGCTACCGTTGTCATCGACGGCAACAAAATGGGGAATATCGCCATCCGCGCCAAGGGAAACACCTCCCTTTCGAGCGTGAAATCGATGGACAGTGAGCGCTACAGTTTCAAGCTCGAATTCGATCATTATGAAAAGGGCAAAACCTATCAGGGCTTGGATCAACTGTGCCTGAACAACCTGATTCAGGATAACACCATGATGAAGGATTATCTCACCTACCAAATGATGTCGGATTTCGGCGTCGACAGTCCGCTCTGCTCTTATGCCTATGTTACGGTCAACGGCGAGGACTGGGGTCTCTACCTTGCGGTGGAAAGCGTACAGGACAGTTTCCTGACCAGAAATTACGGCTCAGAAGCCGGCGAATTATACAAGCCCGATTCCATGAGCATGGGCGCAGGTCCCGGAAACGGGAAGGATTTCCGGATGTCGGAATTCGATCTTGAAAACTTTGGCAAGGAGAATACCGGGGAAAGCGGCAGCCGCGGACAAAACGGTTTTCCGCAGCCACCGGAAGGCGGCGATTTCAAACCGCCGGAAGAGGGAACTTTCGAAAACTTTGATCCCGAAAATTTTAATTTCGAAGGGTTTGATCCCGAAAACTTGGATCCGGAAAGTATAGATGCGGAAGGCTCGGATCCGCAGGCTTTGTCATCACAGGCGGAAGATAAGTCGCAAAGCGGTGCACGTCCGGAAATGCCGGATGGCGCAAAGACGAGAAAAGGCGGTTTTCCGGGCGGCGGTTTTGGCGGCAGTTCCGGCGATGATTCCGAAACGGGCGACCGGAGCGGATCATTGGGGAAATTGACGAAAGAACAATTCCTGGAAAATAATTGAAAACAGGCGTGCCGGAAACGGTTGCAGATCCGCAATGGCAACGGATCACAGGGTAGAGAAGATATCAGGAAACGCAGAGGAGCGTCACACTTTCCAGGTGTGGCGCTCGTTTACATTGTCGTAACGTTCGCAGAAACGCGCCGAAAACGACGGCTCCTGATCATGCACATAGAGATGTGAAGTATCGCCGTAGGCGTTGACGCGGAAACTTGCAATGCCCTGCTCCCGTTCTTCAGTCATAATCGTCGTAACGGAAGTCGGAGCCGCCACCAGCCCGTGCCAGAGAATCATGGGCGAAACATGCAGCAGATAACTGATCAGTACAACCGTCAGCCCGTAGTGACAGAACATCACGATCGTATCGCTGTTCGCACGGGTCACGCGAAAGAGGTTTCCGTCTTTCTCATAACCGTGCTCCCGCAGAAAGACGTCAAATAAGCCCGTCACGCGGTCATATTCCTCTTTCACCTTAGCTTCCAGAAATACGGGGTGCCGCCACCATGTCTCATAATGGTAGAACCCGTCCCACCCTGTCCAGTCGGCAGGGAGCCAGTCCCATGTAATGAGCCGCCGATCCGCGGGTCCGTCCGGACGGATGACCCTCGCCTCGAATTCACGGAGCCACTCCAGTTCCACAGCCGTGCGCTGCAGTTTCGCAAGCGTCGGCGCTGCGGTCTCCTTGGCACGTCCAAGCGGCGAAACATAGACTTCGGCAATTTGCATCCGCAGCAGACGCTCCGAGAGCATTTCCGCTTCGATCTGTCCGGTTTCCGTCAGCGCATCATTCACATAATCCGGATCTCCATGCCGGATCAGAACCAATTTCATAGAATTCTCCTTTCCAACTCATTATTTGATCCGTTTTCCGACGACGACCAGGCGTCCGTTTTCGACGTGGTAGGCGCAGACGGAGAGGGAGATGAATTCGTCGCCGAAGCGGGCGCGCGCCTTCGTGTCGACAAGCGACAGTGTTCGGATGTTGTCGTACCAGTCGTTGAACTCCTCCTGCGTATTCGCCTGAAAGAATTTATAATATTTGAACACGTCCGTCTGCGATTTCAGATAGACCTGTGAGAGGAACACCGAAATAACCTCGTATTCCCGCTCTTCATAGAGCGTGCGGAATCTGATGATCGAGTGCGCGTCGCAATAATCCTGATCCTTGAAACGATCGAGATCTCCGAACATTTCACCGTTCTTCATGTTGTGTCCGTGAATGATGAGATTCGTTCCCGGCTTCGTGCCGTCCGCGTAATCATTCGCCGCCGTCCCGCTGCCGACCACGGAATCCGTATCCATGATGAGACAGCCGTTGGAACTGTATTTCTTCTGAAAATCACGGTTCAGATAGTATTCCTCATCCTGCATCGTCTGCATCACCGGATAGTCGACCTTCGTATCCTCGATCGTAAGCCACCCGATCATATCGTCATTCATTGCGTAAAGTTCCCTCATGTTTTGCAGAATTTCCGCCTGCGGCAGCGTCTTTACCGGCTCGCCGATCGGCTGATCCCAGACCACCTCGATACCGTCCGGCGCTTCCTCTTTCTCTCCCTGCTCGATCCTGCGCAGCGTTTCCAACTCGTAATCCTGCACGCTTTTCAGATAGCCGTAGCGATAGGAAACAATCGAAGAACAGAAAATGCAGACGATGAAGCAGACAACAAAGAGAGGGGGTGCCATTTCGGGCATCCCCTTTTTGCTTTCCGTCTCTTTTCGGATCGGCTCCTGCATCAGATCCTTGTTTTTCCCGTTCTCAGATTCAGACATCATCTATCGCACAATCCCTGTGCTGTTCGTAACGTTATTCTTCTTTGTCGGAAACGCCTGCGCCCGCCGCATCTTCCTTCCTGCGCGGGAAGTAACTGCGCAGCAGAATCACCGCCGCCAGAGTACCTGCCGCCGCCGCAAACAGAATCATCCAAACGGTTGCGGCATTCTCTCCGGTCTTGGGCACTTTATCGAGCCCGTCCGTATCGGCAGCCGATCCGGACTTGCCGCCGGTCGTCTGCGCCTTGTAGGTCTTGGCTTCCGTGCCGACCGTGATCTCTCTTGATTTGCTTGTGGTTCCGTCTTCCCACTTGGAGAAGGTGTAACCGGAAAGCGGAGTCGCTTCTATTTTGAGTTTCTCGCCCTCCACCCCATAATAGGTTTTCGTACTGATCCCGGTGCCTTCCACCGTAATCTTGTGGATGAGGGGAGCGTCAACGGAAGCGTACACATCGCTGCCCTTTGTGCTGCCGGAAGATCCGTTTCCATTGGTACCGTACGGATAGATTCTATACTGCAGCGTGATATCGTTATCCTTGAAATCGCTCTGCTGTTTATCTCGGGCAAGTTTGGCAATTGCAAGCACATCCGCTTCGGATATGGTAAAAGTAGTTCCGCTGCCGGAGATAGCCTTTTTATATTTCGTCTGATAGGTGTCCAGTTTTGAACCCAGATCAATCTCTTTCCCTGCGAAATATACGGCGAGTTCCCCCCCCTGAATCTCTGACAGGTTCTTGGCTTTGTCCGTCCCCGACACGATCCAATCTTCCTCCGGCATGGTAACGGAAATCGTTTTTTTATTTTTATCATAAGTTGCGGCAGGCGCACCGCCGACCACGACATCCACGTCTTTGGAAACGCCCTTATAGTCTACTGTCAGCGTTCCAGCCTCTGTAGTCTTAGTTCCTTTGATGGATACAGTGGCTTTCTTTCCGCTAACGCTCGTTTGATTCTGGTCTGAGACAACACTGCTGGATACTTTGAGTGCCGATTTCGTAAATGAACTCTCGCTACTACTTGTTATGGTAAATTTCGTCGTCGCCCCCTTGGTCACATAGATCGTACCGGAATCTTCACCCGTGATTCCGGCTGAGAACTTTCCAATGGACAAAGAATCCTCAGTGACAGCGGTAATCGTAACCTCCATTCTTGCGGATACGGATACGGTGTCATCATTACTGTCTGTGGCTTCCGCAATCACCTTGATAACACGCGGACTGGCACTGCCATTAACTGATAATTTTCCCTCAGTATCAATTTCAATTGAATAATCACTTATAGAATCGCCATTTTGTTCCGTCACGTCCCAAGTAATATCATTAGCATCAATCACACTGCCATACGTATCATAAAGCGTGGCTGTATATTCCAAATCAGTCGCACCCACCGGCGCATACTTGGGACCGGTAACAGAATTGGAAAGCGAATTACTTACCGCAATGGTAAAAGTATGAGACGTCCCACCCGCCGTTGCTGTCAGTTTCACTGTTCCCGCAGCCTTTCCGGTAAGCGTAACCGTTCCGTCACTATTATTTGCTATATTCACATAATTCGATTGATTGGTTCCGATTTTCCAAGTTACAAGAGTTCCTTCTGCAGCAGTCGGATTAAAATCAACAGAATATGTCGCACTGTTACCCTTCGCCAATTTGGAGACTCCTTGGATTGTAATACCTGTAACTGGAGTTGATACAGTAATTGTTTTAGGATAGCCGGTTATGTTCGACCCGTTATATTTTGCGTCCAATTGAAACGATCCGTTCCCCTTAACATCTGAAATTTGAATTTGATTCAAGCCGGAATCATAATGAACCGACGCAGAGCAATTAGAAAAGGAACCGGCACTGACGCTGAATTTAGATTTATCTGCTTCTGTCGGAGTAAACGCTACAGAATACGTGTTAGTGCTACCACCTGATATCGAAGTTCCCAGATTAGGAATCGACACATTTACACTCGAAGGATCTACCTGTAATGTTGCCGTATAACTTGTCCCAAACTTGAGGTCGTTGCGACTAGACGAGGTGTTATTACCATTCCAAGACTGAAATAAATATCCGAAATTCGGAACACAGTTCGCGGAATAGGTATCATTTACAAAACCTTTTTGAACTGTTGCATAACTGATTGTGGCTGCTCCTGCGGGTGTAACAGCGATGTTCGGACTATATACCTTTCCTGTAGTAGCATCCGTAACCTCTACGTTTGTTGCCGTTCCTTCTATTCTGGCAGAAATCGTGTATGGCGTTCCCGACGGGCTCCCTGCGCCACAGATTCCAAGAACAGTTTCTTTATCCAGTGTTCCTGATGTCGCATCAACAGTTACGCTTTTCTCTGTTTCATTGTTACTCATTTCAAAAAAAGTAATAGATGTCACGCCCTCCCTCTCGTCAAGTGTCCATGTTATTTCATTGCTGCTTGAGTCATTAACCAATGTCAGTGTTGACGCTTCCGCCTTTACTTCCCTTGGTGCGATCACACATCCCGCTGCAATCAACAGTGCTGTCAATAAGATCCTTCTCAGTTGCTTCATCCTCTTCTCCCCATTCGTCCACATTTTTACACCCCCCCCCGGTGCGTCATCTTTTGGCTGCAATGTCGGCGCATCCCTGTCACAATGCAATATCTTGTATCTTTAAAAAGAGTAGCCACAATATCTGCAAGACCGCGTATTTACGCACTCTTACGCCAATCATTATACACCCGCCGCGCCGTTATGACAACTTATTTATGTAACCTTTTCTGCCTTTCTGATGGAAAATATTATCCTGCCTGATTCTATGCATTTTATCCCCTCTCCGAAAGCAATGATTCTATTTGCATCTACCGACACGACCTTATGAACTTCGTTATAGAATCATCTCTCCAAACTCTATGTATTTTATTCTCTCTCCGGAGATAATGATTAATTTGCATCTACCGACATGACCTCATAATCTCCGTGATACGATCATCCCTCGATCGTATCGCCGTGATTGATTCTCCCTGTGAAAAATGATATGGTAGGAAAGTGTAAGTAAGGAGCGAAGAGATGAGAGAACCCAATCGCTATGCAGTGACCAGACTGCAGTTGATCCTGTCCATGGTGGTCTTCGGCACCATCGGGATTTTCGTGCGCCGGCTTCCCTATTCCTCCGGCGTCATCGCCATGGTGCGCGGTCTGATCGGCGCGCTGTATCTGATCGTATTTCGGAAACTTGGCGGGCATGCCTTTTCCTATACCGCGGTCAGGCGAAACGCGCTGCTGCTCTTTCTCTCCGGCGCTTTCATCGGGATCAACTGGATCCTGCTGTTCGAAGCCTACCGCTTCACCACGGTTGCGACCGCGACGCTCTGCTATTATCTCGCGCCGGTCTTTGTCATAATCGCATCCCCCTTTGTCTTCCGCGAACGAATTACCCCCCTGCGAATCATTGCCGTCTTGCTTGCGCTTCTCGGCATGATCCTCGTCTCCGGCGTCTATCAGGACTTCGGCAAACGCGGGACGAATTCCTACGGCATTCTGCTCGGCGTCGGCGCGGCGCTTTTCTACGCTTCCGTAATGACTCTCAACAAAAAACTGAGAGCGATCGACGCCTACGACCAGACGATCGTTCAGCTCCTCGTCGCCGGATCCATCATGCTCCCCTACTGCCTGTTCACGCACTCTTTCGATCATATAACAGTCGTTACCGATTCCGTCTCCATCCTTCTGCTGCTGGTTGTCGGCATCGTACATACCGGCATGACCTACGCGCTCTACTTCGGCGCGATGCAGAAGCTGCCGGCGCAGACGATCGCTATTTTCAGTTATATCGACCCCGTGGTGGCGATCTTCGTCTCCGCGCTCCTACTGCGGGAACGAATGGATATCTTCGGCGTCCTCGGCGCCGTCCTCATCTTGGGCTCCACCCTGTTAACCGAATGGAAACCGAAGCAGCGAAACGTCCATAAAACAAGAGCAAAAACCTGAAAAAGCACAAAATAACGGGAAGATCAAATGATCTTCCCGTTCTCATACATTGCTTTGATTCGTTCATAAGTGCGGTTGATGGCAAGTACCATCCCGGCGTCTCCCGTTCCGCAATCCGGATGGAACATCTTCATTAAGTCGCGATACCGTTTCTTGAGCGCCAGATAACTGTTCACACCGCGAAACATCAGGTCTGCTGCTTCCGTCTCGTCCACCGTTTTCGTATTGCGGATCCGCCCGTCCAGTTCCATTTCACGGCGAAGCAACTTCTCTTCCCGGCGTTTTAATGCTTTCCGATCCGCGTTGATTTCATCGAAGGTTTTCTGAATGATCTTGAGCTTCTCTTCCACCAACGCTTCTTCCAGATGAATCTGCCGGCGCTGCTGCGCCAGCTGATTCAAAAACTGTCTGTGGTCGTCCGAAAACTGCATCTGCTCCTGCGCAAGCCGCTCTCTGTCCGCTTCAATTTCCAGCCGCAACCCGCGCAGGCGGATATTCTCGTGAAACAGCCACAGTTTCATTTCTTCCGGCGTGCCTTTCAGCCGCTCCTCATCTTCCGATGGCTCCATACGGAATTCGCCGTCCATACAATCTCTCCCGATTCTGAATTTACAAGTATTGTAGCATAAAAATCATCAGAATTGGAGTATCTTGTCAGAATTTCAGCCACTTCGGCAGGATCACGAAATTCACGCTCTTCATTCCGCCGTATGTGCCGATGCCATGAATCGTCACCTTTGTCAAGCGTTGCGCCGGATGCAAGATAATCCACATCGATGCCTCCGCCCTGCACTGCCATTCCGTCCGCATCCATGCGAATCGGCTCGATCTTGAAGGTCTTCTTCACCACGCCCGTATATTTGCCGATTCCGCTGAAAAGAACCGTTGCAGTTCCCGCGTTTACATTGTTCTCGTAGGTCACCTCATAGTCGGTTGCTTCTTCCAGTTCCGTACCGGCTGCACTGTAAACCTTGACGTCTTGCGCCGGTTCCAGCACTTCTCCCGGTGCAATCATTGCCGCACCGGGCGTCGATAAAGATCCTGTAGCAACAGCAACCTTCGGATCGGAAGTGATCCAGCTCACGCTGCGGTCGGTTGCCTTCAGCGGATAGGAAGCGATCAGCTGCGCATCATCCCCCTCAACTTTCAATTCATAAGTGATCGCTTCCTGCGCCGCGCTTGCCAGTTCCTTCGCCGCCGTGCTCGCAAACACGGGCACGCCGTCTGTGTCGTATCTGACGTAGGCAAGCATTGCGTTCCGACAGGGATCGTAAAGCGGGTCCGCATCGTGCCATTCGCACTGATCCTGATAGCATCTCTCGTCTCTGGCATGATATACGATAATATCGTTGCCGTTTTCATCGACCGTAAAGGAGTTATGTCCCGGACCGTACTGTCCCGTCAAATCGCTCGTCTCAAGGATCGGATACGGGCATTTCGTCCAGGATGCCGGATCCATGAGGTCGTCCGTTGCATCTGCGCTCATCAGTCCCATGCAGTATTCCGGACCGGTTGCCGCTGCGGAGAACGCAACGAAAATCTTACCGTCATGCTGCAATACCGCTGCGCCCTCGTTCACGAACTCCTTGACCTTCTCCCATTCATATTCGGGAACCGTCAATGTCATCGGCTCCGAAGTCAGCTTCACGGGATTTGTCTTGTCCACGGTTGCCATCTTGAGCAGGGAGCCGCCGCCGCCTTTGTATGCCCAGATGACATAGCCCTGTCCGTCGTTCTCGAAATAGGTCATGTC
>CAZNCH010000014.1:21173-34623 GCA_964571555.1 uncultured Lachnospiraceae bacterium
CTTTGTATGCCCAGATGACATAGCCCTGTCCGTCGTTCTCGAAATAGGTCATGTCAAGCGAGAAAGCGTCGAACGCACCTGCCGCCCCGCCGTCCTTGTTGACGAACAGCTGCGGCGCGCTCCAATCTCCCGTGATGGGATCGTCGTCTTCGCAACTCATAACATAACACCTGATATTCCATACTCTGTTTTTCGGCGCCATAGCGAAGAACACATACCAGGTTCCTTCGATCCGATGCAGTTCCGGTGCCCAGACATGCCGATAAAGGTCACCTGCACTCCAGATCACATGCTCTTCGGCGTCTGCCAGCCCCGTCAGGGTGTCGGCAGTTCTTATGGAGATTCTGTCATAGCCGTTATTTACATTGTGGTATGCGGGCCAGGAAGAAGTGAAATAATAACCCTCCTGCCCTGATGTATCGTCGTAGAAAACCTGCGGATCCGCCCGCTGCGTGATAAACGGCTCGTCAAAGTAATTCTGCAGCGTACCCGTCAGCGTATAGGAACCGGGATCCAACGTCGCCGTATCCGTCACCGTAATGCCGTTCAGCGTCCAGCGCAGCTTGACATTTTCAATCTCGCTGTGATCGTTCATGGTAACCGTCGCCGTGGGCAGCGTGTGGCTCTCCTGCGAGACCAAAACGCCGTCCAGATAACCGGTGATGGAATCCTCCGTGATAACTGTTGTGTACATTTGCCATGCGCGTTTCGTCGCCACATTGGAGGGCGCCGTCTCATGATTATAGGGAGCGTCAGCATCCGGGTACGGTCCTTTGGTCATAATGCTCTTGAATTTACCGTTCTTGGTCGGATTGAGAATCCAATCATTCATGGGCATATTCAGATTGGATGGATTCGCGGACTGCGCCGTGGTATGCTTCGTCTGCGTACCGAAAGACATGGCTGCGTAATCGTTGATGGTCATAGAATGGCTGAGCCAGACAGAAATGGTCAGCTGATCCTGCCCCACGATGAGTTGGGACGGCAGGTTCACCCAGGAACCGTTTGTATAATTACTCCCCCCCCGAGAAAAAGCGCGTCTTTGGTATAGTCCGCCGCTGCGGCATCCACTGCACCGTAAGACAGATTTGACGCGATTACAGCGAACGCTAATAACCACGCCAGAATTCTTCCCGTCGTCTTACTCATAAGTAACCTTCCTTTCCAAATACATTTCCCTTCGCGCCCCGCCTTACCCTTCACTATAAGACAGAGCAACCCAAGAATGGCATCGTTCTGTCACAATGCGATTCTTGGATTCATGCTATCAGATTTTCGTTAGAATGTTTTGGGAGTTTGTTTTGATTTCTTACGAATAATTATGCATTTTTACAAATAGATTGATTTTCTTCCGAAGAAAGTAGGATTTTTTATGATGATTTGAAAATAATTCCTTTTACAGCGCTACATCGATGATCGTACCGGACGCACCGCCTGAACTTCCCGTTGCCGCGCCGCCGATCGACTGCAGGGCATTCCTGGCGGCATCGTCTGTTACCCCTGCGTTCTTCTCTTTTTCAAGCAGTTCAAAGATCGCTTTCAAATATTCCGCATCCGCCTTCACGATTTCCTTCCTCTCTTTGTTGCGGTGATGGATTTTCAGCGCTTCCAGATCCGCCGGATCCATCTCTTTTCGCACAGCACCGAGTTCCTCCCCGAGATCCTGCAGTTCGGAGAGCAGTTCCTCCGTCTTCTGAAGCAGTTCACCGGTTTCCGCAAGCATTTCCTCGAGCGCTTCCATCATGACGTCCGCATCATCTTCCGTCGATCCTGTGTCGGCAGGTTGCCGCAACTGCGCAGCGCGATCCGCTTTCGCTCCGTCCTCTTTTATCTCTTCGTCGGCGCAGACTCCGCCGGTCGCCTTCGCCATCTCCTCTTCTTCAAGATGCTTCACTTTCTTCCTGGCGACCCGCTCCATTGCTTTCGCGTGGGTGATGGCTGCATCGATCTCATCACTGTCATATTTGCCGGACATCTTCTCGCGTTTTAATCGCAGCACTTCGCGGTTCGCCTGACTGACCGCCTGACGTGCCGCCGTCGACGTTTTGCTCCGCAGGATGCGCGACGAAATATTCTTGAAACTGTACTTCAGTTTCTTCTTCTGCGTAGTGAGGTTCTTCGTCTGCTGCCGCTGCGTTTTCAGAGACGCATTGTAGGCCTGCATGCTGTCGAGAATGCTTCCGCTCTGCTTGCCGTCCTGCTGCGTGGCATTCGGGCTGCGCTTTATCTCACTAAGCATCCGCTTCACGTCTCTTGCACGCTGGCTGTCGCGCTCTCCCTCCCGCTCGCCGAGGAGATTCGCACGCGTCGTCATCGCTTTCTGCGCTCGAATTGCGCTTGCGGTTCGATATGCATTTTTCAGATACAGTCCGTTCACATTCATCTGAATTCTTAAAACCCCGTCTCTTATCCTCTGTCGAAAACACCTCTGCCTTCATCCGCCGATCGATTGCATCGGGAATACTATCCGCGCAAGTCGATGCGCTGTCCCACCGCCGTCTCCGCTTCGCTCCGCACGGACCGCGACAAATCGTTGCAGGCATAGTCGGATACCTTGTCCAGCAGGCTCTCTATCGTATCTGCGTACAGCTTAACGTATTCCTTTGGAAGATCGCTTGCATCACGCGCTTTCATCCGTGCCGTTTCGAGCGCGTCTTTTGCCGCTTTCCGCGCTTCCCTCGTCTGATCCAGGCGCGCTTCTCTTGCCGCCTTTTCGTCCGCTTTCTTCTCTTTCTGCTTGGCTGCTTTCTTCTCAGCCTGCTTCTTCGCAAGGCGCTTCGTCTGTGTCTCGTTCATCTTCTCCACAGTTGCGAAGAACGACGTCTCTCCGTTTTCACTGACGGACATTCCGAAATTCGTCACCCTGGCACCACTGCTGATCAGGCTTCCCCTGGCTGCCTGCAATTTCATCTGCGACATGGAGATGATCCCTTCGTATTTCTTACGGAAGGACTCATCGGTCGCCATGCGCTCCAGCTTCTCTTCATCGATCAAAACGACCTGTTTGCTTGCGTTTCCATAGGCGGCAGCATTGGCTGCCACTTGGGATTTCATGTCTTTGCCAACGAGGATGAATTCCATCCCGTGGAATTTTGATTTTAACTTGCCGTAATATTCCCGCGCCCGATCTGTCAGTTCCGCCTCGCCGATCACCATGCCGTAGCCGGTTTTCTGCGACGGCACAAGGGGACTGCCCTTTGCAACCGGTTTCCATGCTTTCACCTCGGCAAAGTCTCTGATCGCGGATGAATTGTTCTGAATCTCTGATTTCTTACCGACTGCAGCCGAAACGCCTGCGGCTGCTTCGGAAGCGGCGCCGACGCCCTGTGCGGTGCGCACGGTCTGACCGTTCCTCTGATACTGCGAAATGCCATAGATATTGCTCATATATGTCCCTTCTTCCTTGAAGTATGCCGATCTCAATTCCTTTTGAGAGTTATATTCTATATATCGACATCGGGAAGAGATGATTTAACCCCTTCCCGATGTTTTCTTGCGTTTTCCTGTTTATTTCCGTTTCAGACGCGCTGTCCCGATGCGGACTGCACTCTATCTTCTCACCAGTTTCTCGTGCTTTTTCAGTTGGAACAGAATCTTCAACGCTTCCACGACCGACTTGAATTTCAAAGAGGAGCCGCCCGCCGTATAATGGATCGGTACTTCCACAGCCGCTTCGTTGCGGCAGTAGAATCGCATTTCCGTCTGGTACATATGCCCCGTCGACAGAAATTTGTCGAAGTCAAACTGCGCCAGTGTTTTTGCACTGAAGGCTTCGAATCCGCTCGTCATATCCTTCAGTTTCGTTCCGAGCACCAGGTTTGCCAGGAAGGTTCCGCCGCCGCTCAAACACTTCCGGTACAGCGGATCGTCTTTCATGCCGCCGCCGTCCATGAATCTGGAACCCCAGACGCAGTCATACCCCGCATCCAGTTTCTCGATAAACTGCGGAATCTCTGCAGGGGAATGGCTGCCGCCGCCGTCCATTTCGATCACACGCTCCGCGCCGTCTGCAAGCGCCTGTCTGTAGCCCTCAAAATAACAACTGATGACGCCCCTTGATTCCTGATAGAAGATACACTTCACCCTTCCCGTCTTCTCATAGGAGCGGATGATTTCTTCCGTTTGATCCTTGGAGAAATGATCAATCACCGGATAAAGGTACAGATGATCATAAGGGAGATCCAGAATCTCCTCTATGATAGCCGCCATCGTTTCTTCTTCATTTGCAACAGGCATTACAATAATCGTTTTCTTCATAGATACCGTAATTCTTTCTGAATTGATTTCGCGTTTCATCACTGCTTCGCAGTGCAACAACGCTAATATTATATTCTAAAACAGGACTGATTTCAATCAATCTCCGATCTTGGACGGCTTCAAAAAAGATCGTCCAATCCCAAAAGTATTGCTCCGTCTTCCATAGCGTGCCTGATGACAGAATTCTCATATCCGGATTTGCTGATAAACATCATCTTTTTATCCTCTATCTCTCTAAACGCCTGCATCGCTGTTTTTAAATCTTCATATTCAATGTGCGGTACTTTTCTGTTTGTGAATTTGCATTCTACAAAAAGCGCTTTTTTACCGCTTCTGTCTATCAGCAGTATATCCACATCATCCTGTGCTTTAATGTACGGATTGTTTCCCCACCATTTACCCATCTTATACGGTACGAAATCTAATTTTCCGCTTTTTGCCTGTCTGACAAGGTATTCCATACAGATTCTCTCAAAGGCGTCTCCCATAAAATTGGAAATGTCAGTCATAATTTCTTTCGTGGCTGCTTCCGGTCCTAACATTTCGTAGTACGCATTGTTTGTAAATTCATACCTGAACCAGAATTTGTAGAAATTGTCTGTTATAACATATATGCCTTTCCGGCTGTCGCGACTCTCGCCACATGGCACTACTTTCTCTATCAGCCGCATTGTCTGCAATGTGATCAGATATTTTGATACCTTACCTCTGTCTTCATGAATAAAATCCGAAATTTCCGCGACTTTATTCTTACCGTTTGAAATTGCACTTAATATACTGTTGTACACATTTGTTTCCCTCAATTCCGCTTTCAGCAGATTGATGGGTTCCTCATGCAGATACGATCCGTTCTTAATAATTTTAGCAGTTATATTCTCTTCCATGGAACGGCTGTCGTCAAACGCTTCCAGGTATCGGGGGATTCCGCCTAATATACCATACGCAATCAGTTTTTCTTCTTTTGTAAAACGTTTGAAAAACAAACTGCTGTCCAGATAATCAAAAGGAACAACTTCAAGACTGGATGTTTGTCTGTCATGCAAAGGACTTTTATTTCCCATTACATCCGTTTCCATGAAACTGACTAATGAGCCGCACAGTATTAGAAATATGTTTTCATTCCGTTTCCAAAAGTGGTCAATTGCATGCTGCAGCATAGATTTTATGGTGGGATTTTCATCAGCCAAAAACGGAAATTCATCAATGATGATCGCTGTACGCTGATCCGCTTTTTTATCAATATACTCAAAAGCATCCTTCCAACTCCGAAAAGAAGAAATGAACATGCCTTCAAAATGGAGTTGAATCATCTTTGAAAAATCATTCAGATTAAGTGCGTCATTTTTCGCCTGCGCAGGATATAAGATCGTATTGGCACTCTTGGAAAATTCTTGAAGTATCGTTGTCTTACCGACTCTTCGTCTTCCATACATGACAAGATATTCAAATGAACTGCTGTTGTACAATGATTCTATATGCTTTAGTTCTTCCTTTCTTCCTATCATTTTCACACAACTCCTCTCACTACTCATAAGTATACTACTTTAAAGTAGTCAACGCAAGTGCTTTCGGGTCTGTTTGATAAAATGCTGTTTGATAGAACGAAAAGGCTCCCGAGATAATTCTCGGAAGCCTTGTAAGTACTAACTTTATGAACAATCACTCGAAATTACTCAATAATCGTAGCAACTCTTCCTGAACCTACTGTACGTCCACCTTCACGCTTCGTTGGATACATAATCCTATTACTTTTAGGTGTATTTCAGACACTTTTTTATCTGTATTATTTCAAATTTTCCCTCATATTTGAGGTTTTGATATTTTTTAGAACCATAGTAGAACCACGCATGCACAAACTGTGCTTTTACAATTACTCCAAACCATTAGATCTGCTCGAATATACAATTTCCAACAATTCTCCCGTCGTATCAAAAGCTCTTAATTTAGCAAGTAAATCTTCATCTTCTGTATTTACTACCGCCTTAACTCTATCCGGATTTTCATAAATTCCACATAATGTAACAAATGGAAGTTCCTTGTTTATCATTGCCTGTGTAATCCTATTCTGTAAATCTGTTAACTCTGCGGAATAATCTCTTGCTTCCTGATAGGTACTTTCATCTGCCGGAGCATCCTGTATTTCTGTATTTACTTCTGACTCACTAACCCGTTGCTCAGTTTCCTGCTGCTCAGAAATGGAACAATCAATATTTAGTATTTCTTCAATTACGTCTTTTTGCTCTTTCCTCAGTTCATTATAAGCAACTCCACCATATTCATAAAACGTTCCTGAAACAGCAGTATATTTCAAACTGTCTAGTTTACATCCATTTGCCATACTAAAAGTCAGATATCTACCATTTCTTACAGCGTTCAGCATACCACCATCATCTTGTCCATAATTAATTCTATCCCAATTTTCAGGTCCATAACAGGTAAGTGAGTTCAATACTTTATAAAGAGATGTAATACTATCTGAATCAGTTATTGAAACATTTCCTATCTCAAGCTGTAATGCTTTTCCTTCATCTGTATTATCTACATCTGAAGGTTTCACATAAACTTCTTTTATATCTTGTTCACTATGCACATCATATATCAAAGAAAGAACATCCTTGAATGGATATTCATCACTTTCAAAGTACATAAATTTCCATAACAGATATGTTCCGGCAGTCTTCCTAATAATATATTGCAAGTCATTATGTCCTGATACATAATATGTTTCTTCGTTGGCTTCTACCTCTTTTCCCATTGACTTTTCCAACTGTTCACTTGAAACAGAAGCAACTGCTTCATATACCGCAGTATACTTATCAATTTGAACCTTGCAACCTTTCATTGCCTGCCCAGATTGCGAACCATCAGCAGATGCTAATAATGTATCAATCGCAATGAATCTTTCCTGGTCAATTGATGGGACATCATTCTCTTCTACGCCAGTATTATCAACAACAATTGTTTTCTCAGGTTCCTGATTTATAATTGATGTCTTTACAAAAGCACCGATTCCCACCCCAAGAACAACTACTAAACATGCTGCAATACTTCCATATTTAACAATTTTGCTTATATTTCTTTTTTTATTCATATTTCGTCCTCCTTGTTCACTTCTTCTAAGTAAATCCTCATCCAAGTTTCCAAAGCCGATAAATAAATCCTCTTTATTCATGAAAGATATCCCTCCTTTTCCAATCTGTCTCGCAGTTTATTTCTTGTGCGATTAAGCATCACTCGAATATTATTTTCTGACATACGATACCTAACTGAAATATCCTTAATTGAATCTGAATAGAAATATCTTCTGATAAAGACATTTCCTTCTCTTTCAGGTAATGCTCTGACAAATGTGTTTATTGTTTCTTGCAATTCTTCTACAATATACAATGCTTCTACATCTGAATGTCCTGCCAAGCATTCTTCCAATTCTTCCAAAACTAATGCAATCTCTCCTCGTCCTCTTTTTTGTGTATATTTATTTCTATATTTATTAAAGGACAGATTCCGCACAATTTTAGCTAAGAACAGATTAAAGTGTACCGGATGTGTTGGTGGTATTGAATCCCATGTTTGCATCCATGTATCATTTAGGCATTCTTCCGAATCCTGCCTATTTCTAAGAATGTTGTTTGCAATCTTATAACAATATGAGCCATATTTTATTGAGGTTTCTTCTATTGCTTTTTCATCCCTGTTAAAATACAGTTGAATGATTTTTTCATCTGTCATTACTCTACTCCTTAAATCGCGACTTTAAGTTCCCTACATCCTATATGACACCAAATAATTCAAAACATTACAATGATTTTTATAAAATATAGCACAAAAGAAGGGGCTTGCATATACAATGCCTCCCTCATAAATTTTCATTTGTCTAATTCATTAACTGGGGTTTCACAATCAGATATATTTTAATATCTAAATCTGCTTTTTCCCAAATAATACACGATTGTCAACATCACAAGTATACTATATCCCTCAACACCACTTCTTCCGCACAATGCCGGATATTGTTCATCATTCCAACCCACTGCATTTGATTCTCTGACTTCATCTGCTCCGTCACTCCCTGTTTTGTTTTCATCTGCTCTACCAGCCGTTTTATCATCTGATGACATTCCTCGTCTGTCTGGTACAGATATTCATTTAGTTTTCCACTTAACAGCAGTTCCATGTATAATGATCTGCGATGTTCTTTCAGATACTCCCCTCTCATCCGTCCGTATCTGCCGATTTCATAATGCGTTCCTTCCGGGAGCCGGATGTCTGGATAATACAGACCATCCTCTCCCAAAGTATAACTGATTCCGTTTTCTCCAATGATATGCTTTTCCAACACTTCTGTTTTCTTGATTTTATCCGTCATATCCATCTATCCCCTTATCTGCTCATTCTGTTCTGGTAACTTCTCTGCAATCGCTTCTGCTCTGCCTGTAACCGTTCCGCTTCTTTCACATTGTCAATAATATCCTGTATTTTGTCCGCCCCGGCATACCGTTTCACTCGTTCCAAATCCTCCGCTTTCTCCTGCAAATGCTCCATTGTGCTATTCTGCTCTTTGATTTTATTCTTGTACCATGCAATATCCTCTCCCTGCTGATTTACCTTTACAGTCAGCTTCTTCACCTGCTCCATCAGACCAACACACTTGATTGTCAGGCTTTTTACAAGCTCCTTTAACCTTGTAATCAATGGCAATGCCACCTTTTCACGAAAGGCTTTTGCCGACTGCACCACTCCCGGCTCCGGAAGCTGCCATTGTTTTTCTTCATCATAGGCTCTCACATTACGCTCTAGAGCGACCTTAGAACTTGCCATAGTTTCCAGTTCTTTTTGAAGCTTCTGCTGTTGTTTTTCCAATTCCCGGTTGCCGGACAACCGCCTTTCCTTTTCCTGCTCCAAATCCTCATTCTCGGTAATCAGCAGATTATTTTTTGCAGATAAACTGTTATAGCTCTGCTTCGTGGCTATATATGCTTCTTCCAATTCTGCATTATCTGCCTTAATTTCCTCGTTCCGTCTTTGAAACTTATCTCCCATCTCTGCCAATTCTTCCGCACGAGCAAGCTGACTGTCTACCATTTTACTTGCTGTCTGCAAAGCCTGTTCTGATTGTGCAAGCTGACTATCAAGCTCCGCAACCTCTTTCGCTCGCTCCTGCTTCTCATAATCCAGCACCGACAGATGTTTATTGTGCGTACCCTTCTGCAGCCATTCAACACCATATCGTTCCATGACTGCCGCCAGTTCTTTTTTCTCAGATTCTATCCACTGATTCCATTCTGTTGCTCCTCTGGTGCCACCCTCAAATCCCTGCTCTGCCAATGCCCCTTTCAGTGATACTCTTGTATCAAGTCCCCGCTTGCTCCCAGTAATAACTGGGACAAAATCAATGTGAATATGCGGTGTTTCCTCATCCATGTGCAGATGCGCCGAGAATACATGAAGATTCGGATTCCGGCTTTGGAAGTCTGCCATGAAATCCGAAAGAATCTGCTTTGCCAACTGCCCCTCCTCACTTCGCACATTCATATCATCTCTGTTACCTATTTGGAAAATCACTTCGTAAAACAGTTTCTCCTGCTTCCCCTGCCGGATTTTCTCATAATAGTTTTCAATCTTCCGGTCACTGCGTTTTTGCTTCGCATTGTACCGTTCCAGAGCCTCGTCAAACAATTCGTGATACACTGCCTTTATATCCTCATGGCAAAAGTCCACATTGTCCCGGCTTCTCTCTTTATCTACATTCTTTGCTGAAAATGCTCTTGTGTTGTGATTTACAGAGCCTTTCCCCATCATTCCGCTAATCGTTCTCTCCAATAAAAACCACCTCTCATCTCTTTTTATCTGTATCTTTTAGAGCCGATAGGCACAGGCTTTGTTACTTTCGTCGAAAGTAACGCAAAAGCACTTTTGACACCTGCGGTATCAAAAATGCAACCCGATAAATCGGGTTTTGCGTCCTGCCGGAAGCTTTTCTGCCTGCGGCAGTTGTGCCCGTTCCGGTCACATTGTCATCGCTACCACCGTACCATTTTCCCTTAACCGTATCATACGGGTGCGTGCCACGCTCCCGTTTTATTCGTCTAAGGAAATTACCATCGGAAGCTGTCCGGCACACCACGCTTGTCCAGATATTCCCTACGTGCCTTTTCCTTTTCTTCCTCTGTCGGTGCAGTTTTATACTGCGTATACAGCTCTCTCATTACCAGAGCATCCACCTTTTTCTCCAATGCCTTAACTATCTCCGGCTCCGTTTCTTCCTGCTCTATGAGAAAATATCTCACGAGCAAAAAGAACAGTTCCTGCGAAATCTGCACATTCTTCATTTCAATCGACCAATCCTTTCTGCAAGACCGCAACAACGCAATGTCTATATATTTTGCAACCTTGCAATGTTCAAGACCGCATTTCTGTATACTCTGCATTGTTGCGTTCTTCCCTTATTGCTGCTTTACTTTATCCAATTCCCAGTACCATGCGTTATTGATTTTTCTTGCCCGGATACCCAGCTCTTTCTTTGCATTTTCCAGTGTTCGTTTAGAAATTCCCAGTTCATCTGCCCGGTCAAAGATTTCGTTGCTCAAAACCGCATTCTGTGTTTCCGCAAGTTCCCGTAACATTTGCTTTGCCTGCTCCATTTTATTTGCCTTTGGTGTAATACCTCCAAGCACCTCATCCACAGTAATCTCATAATCTCCAAGCCACTTAAAACCATCCTCTGATAAGGCAAATGCTTTCGGGTGCCCGAATGCTGCAAGGTTATTTTTTATCTGAACAACTGCTCTGGTATTCGGTTCTCCCTCTACCCTGCCGACCAATATTACACTTCTTGCCACTGCGAAGAAATCTATGGAACCCATGCCTCGATATGCCGCTTTATTGCCGGAAGCCTTATTCATGTGACCGATAAGGATAATGGCACACTTTGTTTTCTCTGCCAATGCTCCCAGTTTCTTTGTCATATCCCTTGCTTCATTCGCCCGGTTCATATCCATGCCACCGCCCAAATATGCTTGTATCGGGTCTAAAATCAAGAGCCTTGCACCAGTCCTTACAATCGCTTCTTCCAATCGTTCATCTACCATAGACAGCGATTTGTCGCTCTCATCAATAACAATAATTCTCTCACAGTCTGCCCCTGCAAGTTCCAGCCTCGGTTTTACTGTATCTGCAAGACCATCCTCCGCAGTCTGGTATATTACATTGACTGGCTCCGTGACTTTCATATTTTCATCTAGTGCTTCGCCCTTTGACAGCTTTGCCGCCAGATTCAACACCATCGTTGTCTTTCCGTCCCCCGGATCACCTTGAATAATTGTTAGCTTCCCATAGGGAATGAACGGATACCACAGCCACTCAATCTCCTGCGACTGTACTTCCGACATTCTAATCATCTTTAACTCAATCTTCTGTTCTGTCATCTTTTCCTCCAAATTTCATTTAGTGATTGCTACCGGAGAAAACCTCTGCTATACTTGTCTTGTGAATACATAGGATAACAGAGGTTTATCCGGTTATCTTAAGTCCTGACAGTTGCCGCTGTTGGGACTTTTTCAGTTCTCTGTTGATTCAGCATATCAGCCACCTGCCTCTGCTGATTCGGGTACAAGTGCCCATAAGTGTTCAATGTGATTTTTATATCCCTATGCCCTAACCGCTCTTTAATAATGAGTGGCTGCACTCCCTGATTGATGAGATAAGCAACATGACTGTGTCGAATATCATGAACTCTGATTTTCTTAACCCCAGTCTTTTCACAGTTATGCTTCAACTTGTGCTGTACTGCCTCTGCCACTATCGGAAATATCCTCTCATCGTCCGGCAATTCATAGAGCTTATCCACATAATCCCTTATCTCCTGTGTCAGAAATTGCGGAATATCAATCACTCTGACCGATTGCTCCGTTTTAGGTGTAGTAATAACATCTTTTCTTTCTGTCCGGTAATAGGTTTTGCTAATACTGATTCTGTTTTCCGTAAAATCAATGTCTGACTTTGTAAGGGCAAGCATTTCTCCCTCTCTGCAGCCAGTCCAGAATAGGATTTCAAAAATCACATAATATCTGCTTCCCACTTCTATTCCGCTGATAAATCTGTCATATTCTTCTTTCGTCCAAAACTCTAACTTATCCGCATCTGCTTTTCCCATTCTCTTAACCCGTTTGCACGGATTATTGGCAAGGTTATAAATATTGCTTGCATGGGTAAACAATGCTGTAATCTGATTCTGAATCATCCGAAGATAGGTCTGCGAAAATCCCTTTGCTCTGATTTCATTCTGCCATTGGATAATGTCCGATGGCGTAATGCTGTTCATTGGTTTATTTTCAAAATACGGAAGAACATGAGCCTCAATCATATATCTCTTATTCTTTGCTGATCGTTCCTTCAGCTCCCCTGCTTTATCCCGAAAATAAATCTCTATAAATGCTCCCATTGTCATATCCATATTTGCATTGGCAGACAATTTGTAATTTCTCTCCCATTCCAGAGCTTCTTTCTTTGTCTTAAATCCTCTCTTCTGCTTTTTCTTCTTGTTGCCCTGCCAGTCCTCATAATAGAACTGGCAGTACCAAGTATTTTGTTTTTCGTCCTTGTATGCCGGCATATATGCCCCTCCTCTCTACGCTGTCTGTACCGTTGCCTGATAGCCAAAGAATTTCTTTTCCCAAAATGCTCTCGGCACTTTTCCGGCTACCACGATGAATCCCGAATTTTCCAATTCTTCATTAAGCTGACGAATCAGCTTATACGCATGACCTTTGGAAATTCCTAACTCTGTTGCCACATCTTCTGCAGTCATCATATAGTTTGTTTTCATAATGCTTGTCCTCCTCCTTCCATTCTAGTTTTTGTTTCCCTTGTATCATTACAAGTTTTCTTGTAACTATAATTTATTACATATTATCTTGTTTGTCAATATAATTTATTTAATTCCTTGTAACTTTTACATTGATTTTTGTATCTGCATGTGCTAGAGTATTCTAAAGGAGGCTGAAATCATGCGTTTAGGAGAATACTTTGAAATTGGAAAAAGAATGAAACAAGCTCGCACCAATGCCGGAATCAATCAGCGTGATATGTCCGTAAAACTTGCTTTGACAAATTCCTCATACTCCAATTATGAGAATGGATATAGTGAACCGCCTGTTGAAACAATTCTGAAATTTTGTGATATACTTGGAATAAC
>CAZNCH010000015.1:0-33736 GCA_964571555.1 uncultured Lachnospiraceae bacterium
TTCTTCCGAGACAAGGGTCGGTTCGATGAGACTCGTTCCTTCTCTTAAGTCCAATGCGGTGTCCTGCATTGATCTGATTTTTATCACACATTTTGATGAAGATCATGTGAGCGGTCTGACGGAGTTGTTGCAGGATCCTGTTTACCGAAAACGGATCGGACGGATTGTCGTGTCTGAAATTGCACCCGTTATTGATGGGGAGACGGAGAATTATCGTTTGATTCGTTCTCTTGCCGCCGCATCCGATATTCCGATCTGTACGATCCGTGCGGGAGAGCGGATTCCGTTATCCGCAAGCGACTATGCGTTGCACTGTCTTTCACCCGGTACGGATGCGTCCTGCTATGAGAACACAAATGAGGCTTCGCTGGTACTGCTGCTTACAGAGGGCGCTTTCGAGAGTCCCGTTGCAGGCGGCTTGGAGCATGGAAGCGGGAAACAAAATACAGCGTTTCGCGCACTGTTCGCCGCTGATATCGGGAAAGCGTCGGAAATTGCGATACTAAAGTCGACCTTAGCAGGCTCACGTAACCCATGTTTCGGGGGATTGTCCTATTTGAAGGTGGCGCATCACGGTTCTTCGGGGTCTTCTTCGGAGGAATTTATGGAAGCCGTTGTTTCGGATGCGACCCTTGCCGTGATTTCCGTCGGTGCGGAAAATCGCTACGGTCATCCGCACAGGGAGACGCTGGATCGTCTGTCTGCTGCCGGCGCAATGCTCCTTCGCACCGACGAGTGCGGGGAAATCATCTTCCGGAAGCAGGGGGACGAATTCTCTTATCGAACCTTTCGAAACGGTTTTCACAATTGGGAATAAAGTGAGGCGGGGAATATGGACAAAAGCGGGAGCGCGTTATAGAATGATGAGGGTATTCCAGAGAAAGGAATGACCTTATTTGAAAAAGGTTTACGTTGTATTTTCTGCGGGAGGCGCCTATGGAATTCTCTATGAACCTGATGCTTGTTTTCTTTCTCTTTTCCATTGCGGGTTGGTGTATCGAAGTCACTCTGAAATATCGTGAGTTCGGGCGTTTTGTCAACCGCGGCTTTCTCATCGGACCATGGCTCCCGATTTACGGCGCAGGCGCAGGCTTTATCACTCTTACGGTGTCCTTATTGGCACCCGTGGAAGCCGGCATCGGAACCACTTTTGTAATTTCATTGATTGTCTGCGGACTGATTGAATATTTGACCAGTTATTATATGGAGAAACGATTTCATGCCAGATGGTGGGATTACAGTCAGAAACCCATGAATCTGCATGGACGTGTTTGGATTGGAAACCTTATTCTGTTTGGAATCGGCGGCGTTTTCATTGTACATATTGCGAATCCGGTTTTGTATCACGGTTTTCATCGCATGAGCCTTTTTGCCAGAGAAATGATAGTCGGCTGCTTTTCTGTCCTCTTGATTGCTGACTTTATTTTTTCTCATTTTGTGTTGAAAATTGTTAAAATAGGTGTGGAATCCAGTGAAGCCGATAATACGGAGGAGATCGGTAAAGAAATTAAACTTCTTCTCCACGATAAATCTATCTTTTATCGTCGATTTGCCGACGCTTATCCTGATGTTATTTATCGTACGGAAAAAGTTTTGGCGCGAATGGAGGCAATCCGCCTTGAAACCGAGCGCATCCGTGACGAGGCTGAAAAACGAATCAACGAAATCAAGCAGGAGCGCATCAGATTGGAGAAGCGCGGTTTGTAAACCGGAGGAAGACGATGGGAACGATCAAAGATTATATCAAGTGGCGCGGGGATTTGGAATTTTGGCAGGATGGCTTCAACAGGATAGACAATCTGGTTCTGTCCTTTGTTTCTTATGCGGAAATGGAGAACGTCTTTTCGGGAGATGCGCCGGAGGTTTTGAGCATTCAAGAGATCGTAGAGGTTTATTTTGAACAGTTTTTTGATGAAAAATCACTCCGTGACGGTTCGATCCCCAAGGACGCAACGCTCACGCTGAAAGAAATCGCATCCACAAACAGATATAAGAACATCAGGATTCGTAATTACATTAACTTACATGATACCTCAAGAACCCTTCAATTCGCCGCCATGGAATTTCTGCTCCCCGACGGCACGAGTTATATTGCATACAGGGGAACGGATGATACGGTGGTCGGATGGAAAGAGGATTTCATGCTTGCCATTCAGGAAACGGCGGCGGAGAAAGAGGCGATCGCCTACATTAACCGGATTGCAGGAGAAAATGAAAGATTGCTCCGTGTCGGAGGACATTCGAAAGGCGGACATCTGGCTGTCTTTGCAGCAGCGAATTGCGAGAAAGCGATTCAGAATCGAATTCTTGCCGTCTACAGTAACGACGGTCCCGGCTTCATGGAGAAAACCGCTTCCGGCGACGCCGTCAAAGAGATTCTGCCGAAACTGACCTGCATTGTTCCCGAAGAATCGATCATCGGTCTGTTGATGACGCCACTATGTGACCCGATTGTTGTTAAAAGCACTGCGGTTGCCGTATTTCAGCACAATCCCGCCACCTGGTGCGTCGAGGGGAGAGAACTGGTTACGATTGCAGAGGTTTCCAAAGCAGCCAGAATCGTAGAAAAATTCATTAAGGACAATCTCGAGAAAATGACGGAAGCAGAGTGGAACACCTTTGTGGAAGAACTTTTTTCGGTATTTGAAAACGCGGGCGCCCAAACGCTGACAGACTTCAGGAAGGGCGGACTGAAATCCCTGCAGGCAATCTCCAAATCCATCAATGCAAATAAGAAAAGAGAAAAACGATAAAAGAAACATAAGTTACGGAGGTAAGGATGACGCAGACAAACATGGAAGTTCTTGCTGAAAACAGAGAAAAAGCAATTGTGAAAACAAGCGCGGTCAACAATCTTTCGGATGCGCTTTCCTCCGTCATTACTATTATCGGTACGAAACTCGGCGCCAAGAAACCGAATCAAAAGCATCCTCTCGGCTATGGCAGAATGGAATACCTCAGTTCGATGATTGTGGCGGCAATTGTATTGTATGCAGGCATCACCTCGGCCGTGGAGTCCGTCAAGAAAATCATCACACCGGAAGCAGCGGATTACAGTACGGTTTCACTCATCATTATTGCGGTGGCAATTTTTGTGAAACTTTTTCTCGGTCAGTATGTGAAAAAACAGGGGGAAAAACATAATTCCGGTGCACTGGTTGCATCAGGATCGGAAGCGCTCTTTGATGCGATTCTTTCCACATCCGTACTTGCTTCTGCGCTGATTTATCTGCGTTGGAACCTCTCTTTGGAAGCATATATCGGTGTTCTGATTGCCCTTATCATTATCAAAGCGGGTATCGAAATGATGGTGGAAACGCTGAATGATATTTTGGGGAAACACAGCAACAGGGAAGAGGCGGAGGAAGTGAAGCGTATTATCTGCGAAGAAGAGGAAGTCCGTGCCGCGTACGATTTGATTATGTATAATTACGGACCGAACAAGAATTATGCCAGCGTCCATGTGGAACTTCCGGACACGATGACGGTTGACGAGGTGGACAGGTTGACCCGCCGGATTCAGACCAATGTTTATTTGAAATCGGGCGTGATTCTGACAGGGATCGGCGTTTATTCCTACAACACTTCGAACGAAGAAGTGTCGCTGATACGAAACGATGTTCAGAGGGTCGTGATGACTCATGACTGGGCGCTGCAAATGCACGGATTTTATGCAGATACAAAGAGAAAGACCATTCAGTTTGATGTGGTGCTCAGTTTTGATGTGGATCCGTCGGAAGCAGTGAATATTTTGACACGGGAAGTGCAGGCAATCTATCCGGATTATGCCCTGCAGATTGTACCGGATATAGACGCCTGATATGAGTCGATCAACGGATCGGAGTGCATCCTGTGTATGGAATGCGTGAAGGTGTGCCAGGAGGATGCGCGATATCGATGCTGCAAAGATCTTGATGAATCCTTTGCGGAAATTACATTAAAAAGCCGGGAAATCGTGAAATATTTGTGGGAAAAGCAGATCGTCTGTCTTATAATGAAAGTGACGGGAGAGGACGACTGATGAAAACGCAACATAAAGTTGCTGCTGGACACAAGATCGAATCAACGGGGGAGAAAGGAAAGCAGGTTGCATCGCGGAGCGGACAGGGAAGAAGGGCAATGGAACGAATCCTAACAGATATTCAAAACGGCACATGGAAGCCCGTGTACCTGTTCTATGGTGAGGAAACCTATTTACGGAATCAGTATCGCGACCGACTGGTGGAAGCGGTGAATGCCGGTGAAATGAACAGCGCCTTCTATGGCGGAAAGGATATTAACATCGGCGAAGTGATAGATTTTGCCGAGACAATGCCGTTTCTTGCGGAATACAGACTCGTGGTGATCGACCAGCCGGAACTGTCCGCAGACGCAGCGGCAGCGTTGGCGGAGTATTTCGCCGAAAGTCCGGAAACGACGGTGATCCTGTATTGCACCGACCGCATCGATGCCAGAAGCAAGTTGTTCAAGACTATCTCCAATCGCGGAATTGCAGTGAAATTCTCGACGCCGCAGCCGCAGGAACTGAAAGCGTGGGTGGGCGAAACCATGAGAACCGCAGGGCGCGGCATGACCGGTCAGGCTTACGATTTGCTGATCGAGCGCAGCGGAACGGATATGCTGCAGTTGTCGAATGATATGGAGAAACTGATCGCCTATACTCATGGCAGAGATACCGTAAAAGCATCCGACGTCGATGCGCTGTGTGCGAAGCAGACGGAAGCGAAGGTTTTCGACATGATCAGTGAAATCGCATACGGGAATCAGAAAAAGGCGATGTCGGTGTATCATGATTTGCTTACGTCCCGTGAAGAACCGATGCTGATTCTGCGCCTGCTGATGCGTCAATTCAACCAACTTTATGTCGCGAAAGCGCTGCAAGCCGAAGGAAAGGGAATTGCGGTCATTCAGCAGGAATTACAGTTGAAATATGACAGCATTGTAAGGAAAATCCTAAGTCAGGCGAATCGATTCACGCTCGCGCAACTGCGGGGTGCCCTGGATGAGTGTGTTTCTCTTGAGACCGATGTAAAGAGCGGTAAAATAAATGATCGGATCAGTGTCGAGTTGATCATTCTGAGATATTCTTCCAATTTGTTTGAGGGTGCATCGCATGATAGATAGAGTGTTACAACAAATCGAACCAAGGTTGAAAGAAAAAGTCAAGACTGTAAAGATGAAAGGAGACTAAAATGGATTATTCAAAGGAGATTTCCAAATTCGTGGAAACGGCAATCGAAAAGGCAAAGGAACTGGGCGGCGCAGGGAAACTGCATGCGCTCATCTCCGCAGAAGAGGCGAAGAAGCAGGAGCAGTATTACAGACTCGGCAAGCAGTATTATAAACTGTTTCAGGATGCGCCGGAGAAGGATCTGGCTTCTTATGTTGAGAAACTTGTGAGCAGCGATAAGAAGATCGCCGAATACAGGGAAGAATTGAAGAAGATGAAAGAAACGGAAACCTATCGCGACGTTGAGGAAGAAGCGGATGCGGATGAAAACGAAGTGTGCGAGGAAGAGACGGAAACATCTGAAGATGTGACCGAATAATACCGGATGTTATTTATAACCGTATGGACGGATCGGAAGCAATACGTTGTCGTATCGGCTCTGCCGTCATTCGGTGGCAGGAAGATGATCGCAAGGTCATCTTCCTTTTTTGTTTCGTATTCCGTTTCCGTGTGGTACAATAGTTTAAAATGTGCCTTGGGATTCGTAGAAGATCCTGAAGCAGAGATGAGGAGAGAGAATGCAGGACAGAAACGAAGAAAATCATGAAGCAGATTACGAAGACAGAAACGAGATGAGGTCGGGATTCGAGACGGCAAAGACAAACCGAAAGGATCTGAATGCCGCAGAAACAGCAGAAGCGCAGCATACAGGGACGGAGGATCACAACGCAGATGAAACGCTGCGGTTGGATCCGATGCTTGAAAAGTTTCTGGATGCGAAAACCTATACGGAGAAAGCGGAAATATTAGATAACATGCGTGATAAAATAACGGAAAGCATGATGCAGACGATCAGCATTTCTCTGGATCTTTCGATGAATGCTACGGATCCTGTTGAGCAATATGACGAGATCAGGAACTGTCTGTTTATGATGAAGAAATATGAGAGCGACAGGCTTCGATAAATCACAACTGATATCAATTGCAGAACCGCTGGTTCGGTGGTTCGTTGCGCACGGACGCGCTCTGCCGTGGCGGGATTCTCCCACGCCATATCATGTCTGGGTATCGGAGATCATGCTGCAGCAGACCAGAGTGGAAGCGGTCAAGGGATATTACGATCGATTCTTAACCAGATTGCCGGACATTTCATCTCTGGCAGCGGCGGAAGAGGAACTTCTGCTCAAACTCTGGGAAGGCTTGGGGTATTATAACCGTGTCCGAAATATGCAGGCGGCGGCGCGAACCGTAATGGAAATTTACGGCGGAACACTGCCCTTAACGTATGAAGAACTGCTGAAATTAAAAGGCATCGGCACCTATACTGCTGCCGCAATCGCTTCCATTGCCTACGGTCAGCCCAAGGCGGTGGTGGACGGAAATGTGCTGCGCGTCATGACAAGACTGCTGGCAAACGGTACCGACATCGGAAATGAAGCCTTTAAACGCGCACTTGCCGCCGCGCTGGATGATACGATTGTAACCGTCGTAACAAAGGCGCAAACGGATGCGCAGAAAAGTCTCCTGTACGGGATTTCGAATCTTCCGGGCACGTTCAATCAAGCCATGATGGATCTGGGTGCGACGGTCTGCCTTCCGAACGGTTCTCCTCTATGCGATTGCTGTCCGCTGCGGGAGCAATGCAAAGCATATAAAGAAAATCGTGTGTTATCTTATCCCGTGAAGACCAAACTGAAACCGCGCAAGGTGGAAGAACTGACCGTTTTTCTGATTTGTGACGGCGACCTTGTATCGATTCGGAAACGAGGGAGCAAGGGGTTGCTTGCAGGACTTTATGAACTGCCGAACGCTGCCGGACACCTGACAGAGAAAACGGCATTGTCCGCAGTGCGGGAACTTGGCTTCGATGTGCTTTGGGTACGGCGTTTGCAGGAAGCAGTACATGTTTTCACGCACAAGGAATGGCACATGATCGGTTATGAGATGCGGATCGGCGCGGGATCGGGCGTCGGTTGCGGGGAACTTATCATGGCGGAACCGTCGGAACTGCGAGACCGCTATGCGCTTCCGTCCGCCTTTCTGCCTTATTTGAATTTTTTGTCATCTGATTGAATCTTGCAAAAGGTCTGTCATAAAGATTTTTCATAAAGAGTGATTGAAAGAATTGTTTGCTTCCAACAAGAATTGTTTGGCTTCGTTTGCTTGACACTTCCTATTGAGAATGAGTATCATGATGGATAGATTATGATCGCTTGAGGAGGATGGATATGTATTCATTTGATGAGTTGAAGACGGTTGATTCGGAGATTGCGTCGGCGATTGAGGCGGAAATGGCGCGTCAGAACAGCCATATCGAACTGATTGCATCTGAGAATTGGGTCAGTCATGCGGTGATGGCTGCGATGGGATCCCTGCTGACGAACAAGTATGCGGAGGGATATCCCGCAAAGCGCTATTACGGCGGCTGCGAGTGCGTGGATGTTGTCGAAGAACTGGCAATAGAGCGCGCGAAGAAGTTATTTGGCTGCGACTATGCAAATGTGCAGCCGCATTCGGGCGCACAGGCGAATATGGCGGTATTTTTTGCGGTGCTGCAGACCGGCGACACGTTTATGGGCATGAATTTAGACCATGGCGGGCATCTTTCTCACGGTTCGCCGGTGAATTTCTCCGGCAAATATTTTAATTGCGTGCATTACGGCGTAAATGATGAGGGCTTCATTGACTATGACGAGGTGGAGCGTCTGGCGCTTGCGTGCAAGCCGAAAATGATCGTCTGCGGCGCATCCGCTTACGCGCGCAGAATCGATTTCAAACGTTTCAGAGAGATCTGTGATAAAGTCGGTGCGGTGATGATGGCTGATATTGCGCACATTGCGGGTCTTGTGGTTACAGGATATCATGAGAGTCCGTTTCCCTATGCGGACGTGGTGACAACGACGACGCACAAGACGCTGCGCGGTCCTCGCGGCGGTATGATTCTGTGCAATCAGGCGGCTGCGGATCGATTCAACTTCAACAAAGCGATTTTCCCCGGCACGCAGGGCGGTCCGCTGATGCATGTGATCGCTGCGAAAGCAGTTTGTTTTCGGGAAGCGCTTTCGCCGGAGTTCAAGGAATATGCCGGCAAGGTCGTGAAGAATGCGCAGGCGCTGGCAAAGGGATTGACCGACAGAGGTCTTAATCTTGTCAGCGGCGGTACGGATAACCATTTGATGCTGCTTGACCTTCGCGGAAAAGCGCTGAGCGGAAAAGCGGTGGAGAAACTGCTGGACCAGGCGCACATTACGGCGAACAAGAATACCGTTCCAAACGACTCGCAGAGCCCGTTTGTAACTTCCGGCGTCAGACTCGGTACACCGGCTGCAACTTCCAGAGGTCTGTGTGAAGCGGATATGGATCAGGTGGCGCAGGCGATTGCCTATGTAGTCAATGAGGGCGAAGCCGGGGTAGAAAAGGCGCGTGCGATTGTTGCGGAACTGACGGCGAAATATCCGCTGATCTGAAGCGATTTCGTGGCAAAGGGCGGCAGAAGTTAGGCGAGATTTCTTTCGAATGCCGAAGGGAAAGTATCAATGATTTTCAGCAGTTTATTGTTTCTATTCTGGTTTCTTCCGGTTTTTTTCCTGATCTATTACCTTTGTCCCGCCCGATTTCGAAACAGTGTGCTGCTTCTTGGCAGCATTGTGTTCTACGGATGGGGAGAACCGAAATTCCTGATTCTTCTGGTCATCTCAATTCTTGTAAATTATGGTGCGGGAAGGCTTCTTGCGTATTTTGACGGGAAGTCTTTCCTGCGCAAACTGTGTCTCATTTCTGCCATGGTTTTTGATTTCGGCATGCTCGTATTCTTCAAGTACATCAATTTTTTTATCGACAATCTGAATCGGATTGGCGGAGTTTCTCTCGGACGCGTGGATGTGATTCTGCCGCTGGGGATCAGTTTCTATACCTTTCAGATTGCGTCCTATGTCATTGACGTTTATCGTGAGCAAATCAAACCGGAACGGTCGGTGTTGAATCTGGGAACGTATCTTTGCATGTTTCCGCAACTCATAGCCGGACCGATCGTTATTTATTCGCAGGTTTCCAAGGAACTTCATGAGAGAACGATTTCGATTGCACAGGTCACGGACGGTATAGCGGTGTTTATTCTGGGGCTCGGTTCGAAAGTTTTGATTGCAAATAACGTGGGTGCGCTCTGGACGGAAGCGGGGAAGATCGGCTATGCTCGGCTTTCGATGCCGATGGCGTGGCTTTCGATGCTTGCCTATACGCTGCAAATCTATTTTGATTTCAACGGATATTCACTGATGGCGATCGGACTTGGCAAAATGCTCGGATTCGAGTTTCCGCAGAACTTCAATTTTCCCTATGTTTCCGGCAGCGTCACGGAATTCTGGAGAAGATGGCATATCACGTTGTCGGGATGGTTTCGTACGTATGTGTATATTCCGCTTGGCGGCAATCGAAAAGGCCCGGTTAGAACTTATGTAAACCTATTTGCCGTATGGGGGCTGACCGGTTTCTGGCATGGCGCCGATTGGAATTTTTTGTTGTGGGGGCTGTATTTCTTTGTGGCGCTGTCTGTTGAGAAATTATTTCTGTATGATTTTTTGAAAAAACATCCGCTGTTCGGACATTTCTACACCTACCTGCTGATTTCGTTCAGTTGGATTCTCTTTGCGATTACGGATTTTCACGAGATCGGAATTTTTTTCTCGCGGCTGTTTTCGTTTACGGGCGGCGCGGATTTCGTCTATTATTTCAGGAACTACGGCGTTGTCCTTGCGCTTGGTTGTTTGCTTTCTACGCCGGTACTGCGTCCCTTTTACACGAAGATTCGAGGGAAAATTTCCGGCACGGTGTTTTTTATGGGGATACTGCTTGTATCCGTCGCCTATCTCGCCGACGCAAGCTACAACCCATTTTTATACTTCCGGTTCTGAGAAAGCGATGCATGTCTGCAAATACCACTGCACGAGGGAAGTTTACTTACCAAAGAGCAGCGGTATTTGCAGACATATAGCGCGCCCGCGCGCGATGAGCGAAACGAAGTGTAGCGAATCGGCATCGCGAATGCCGAACGAAGCAACGTGAATTTTAGGTGAATTTGATGAGAAAGTTTTTGCGAAACACAATTGCATATCCGCTCGCGCCTTTCTTTGCCGCGTTTCTCTTTCTTGTTTTCGTGCTTTATCTTTTGTTGCCGCAAAAGAACTTTTCCCAGAAGGAGAATCGTTCCTTACAGACGCGGCCGCAATTGACCTGTGCGGGACTGGCGTCCGGATCCTTTATGCAGAAATTCGAAACCTATACGACGGAGCAATTACCCTTTCGTGAGGATTTGGTCAGCCTGAAGGCGGGGATGAACCGCTTGACCGGAAGTGTTGAGAATAACGGCGTTGTACTGGGGAAGGACGGCTATCTCTTTGAGAAGACTTACGGAACAAAGGCGCAGCTCTATCAGAACGAGGCGGCTATGCTTCGGTTTGTGCAGGACGCGAATCGTCCGGTGACGGTGGCGATCGTGCCGAATGCATCGGAAATCGAGCAGGATAAACTGCCCTACGGATTTTACCGAATTGATCAAAAGGCGGAGATTCAAGCATTTTATCGGCAATTAAATGGGATTTCGGTTCCTGCTTCCGAAAATGAAACGGAAGAGAAAAGGGAAAGAACAGCGGAGAGGAATCTTTTGCCAAGGCATTCGCATGTAGTTGACATAACTAAGGCTTTGGAAGAGCATAAGGATGAGCAGTTGTATTACCGTACCGATCATCACTGGACGACGACTGCCGCTTACTATGCCTATGAAGCGATCTGTCGGGAAATGTCCGCTTCCCGAACCGCAAAAGAGGAAGCGGATGATAGGGACGCAAAGGTTCAGAAACCGAAAGAACAGAGAGCGTCGATACCGGACGTGGTTGACATCACGTCAATTCAAAAAAAGGAAGCAAATGATTTTTACGGAACCTTGTATGCGAAATATCGGGCAGGAAATCCGGCGCCGGAGACATTGATCTGGTATGAGATCCCGATCGTTGCACTGCAAAGAACGGACGGAACGTTTGATTCTCTCTACGATCCCGAGAAATTGAAAACCTATGACAAATATGCAATGTTTCTGCGGGGGAATGATGAAATCTTAACGATCCGGGCAAACCATGCGGGCAATCGGAAGCAGTTGGTTGTCTTCAAGGATTCTTACGCAAATTGTCTGATTCCGTTCCTCACCTATCAATATGATGAGATCACGGTTGTGGATCTTCGCTATTATGCCGACAGCGTGCGAGAATTGCTGGAAGAGAAAGAAGATGCGGATATTTTGTTGCTGTATAACTTCTCCTTTCTGAACGAGGATAATCATTTTTTCAGGTTGACATCTTAACGAAATTGACGGATAGTAGATTTGTTGATTTGAGAGGAAACGATGGGTAAGAGAAAAGATAAGAGGGCGGAAAATACCGCGCATGAACGGAATCGAGAAATACAGTCGGAATTGATCCGTTTGGAAGGGGCTGCAGGCGAGCGGGAGAAATCGCGTGCGGGGCGTGTGATCCTTGTTGCGCTGACTTTGCTTCTGACGATGGTACTTGCGCTTGCCGCGGGTGTGATGATTGCGCTCATTGATCTTGAGAAGACCCCTGCGGATCTGCTCTATGCATGGAACGGAACGGATGTGGAGCGCGCGGTTGCACAGGCAAGAGCGGAATATGAGGAGATCTACGCGTCGGCGCAGGATAAAATAACAGCTGATCTTGATCCTGCGGTCGATGAAATTCCGGTTTTGGAAGTGCTTGGCGAGGATGAGGAAGTTGCGGAAAAGGAGCGCTCCAATACCGAAGTGGTTTCGTCCGAAGTGGCAGGCATCAATTCCGTCCTTCGCGCAGGAACCAATGATATCATTGTATATCAGCTTGCGGATCACCGTGCTTCAGCAGGCGGAACACAGGTCATTACCGACCCGAACGCGGATTTTCCGCTGCCGTTTTCCACTGTGGATTTGAGTTATTTTGACGATGCGTTGTTTATCGGAGATTCCAGAATGCTTGGTTTCGGCATGTATTCCGGACTCACCAATGCAACCTTTTATGCAGTTACATCCTTTTCCCTGTTTCGTTATGAGACGATGCCCGTTGTGCAGACTGAAAACGGAAAAGTCCCCATCTTCACGGCGCTTCCCTATGACCGTTTTACGAAGATTTATATTAAGGTCGGACTCAATGAACTTGGCGGAAGCGAAGGCGCGTTCCTGCAAGTTTATGATGAGTTCGTTCAGAAACTGCGTGAGATGGAGCCGCGGGCGATCATCTATACCCACGCGATCCTGCCCGTGACTGCGGAGAAATCGACAACCGATTTCACACACAGCAACGAAAACATCAACCGGCGAAACGCGACCCTGAAACAGTATGCAGAAGAAAACAAATGTTATTTTATTGATATTGCACCTGTCGTATCCCAGGAAGACGGTAGTCTGATGCCGGAAATGACCGGAGACGGGATTCACTTAAAAGCCGGATATATGGAACTCTGGAAGGAATATCTGCGTACCCATGCGGTCGTGTTCCAATCGTAACAGGAGAATGAGAATGAAAAAGGAATTATTGTTTGCAGTGTTGATCGGGATCTGTTTCCTTGCGGGGTGCGGATCGAAGAAGGAAATGAGCGTAGACGAGGTGGCTTCCCGTTTGAAGAGTGAGATTACATATCAGGATGAACTGAATGCGATGGATCTTGCCACGGCGGGGATGATTTTCAACCTCTCCGATATTGAGATTCAGAATGCGGCATTCTATGAAACCAGCGGCTGGACGGCGGAAGAGATCGTTGTGTTGGAGTGCGGCTCCGACGCGGATGCGGTGAAGGCAAAATCCATGCTTGAAACCAGAGTGGAAGAGCAGAAAAGCAATTACGTGGACTATGTGCCGGAGGAAATGGAAAAGTTGAATGCAGCAGTCATTGTGACGTCGGGAAAGTTCGCCGTTCTTTCGGTTTCCGATGAACCGGACAAGGCGAAGAAGATTCTTGCGGAGTACTGATCGTCGATGAGATAAGGTCAATTTCCTCCTAGTGTTTTTCGCGGTTTTTTCTATGAAACTATGACCTACCTGCTAAGAAATTAGCAGGTTTTTAATTTGAAAATCCGGAAAATTTGCAGAAAGGCGGGAAACAGAACCATGGAAAAGGAAGCTTTCAAAATGACGGAGAACAACGGGTCCGAACGGAAAAATGAACGCATATTGCAGCCGGTGCAAGGCGATAGGGCACAGGATCCTGATGCAGCGCCGGGAAGGAATCATTGGGGAGCGATGTTCTTCTGCCCTACCTTGGGAAAATTGTAAGACAAACAGCCATTGACAGATATCGCAGGAAGCACAGTAAAAAGCGCTTTGCTTCTGAATATGCCGTCTCTCTTGAAGAGATGGAGGATGTTTTCTCCGATCACAACACGCCGGAGCGGGAAATGGAACTGAAATGGCTGGAAGAAACCGTCAATTCGTTCATCCGCTCGCTTCCGGACGATGCGCAGAAAGTCTTCATCGGGAGATATTATTTCTTCGATTCGGTGAAAACGATAGCGGGATACTGCGGCATCAGCGAAACGAATGCCAAGACACTGCTGTACAGAACCAGACGAAAACTGAAGGATTATCTTGTGAAGGAAGGCGTTGCATTATGAGAGATGAAATCATTGATTCGATCGGAAAGATCGATCACGATATGATTGAACGCGTGGATGCGCTTCGGCAGAAGAAACGAGCCCAAAGGATCCGGCTCAAATGGGGAGTTCTTGCAGCCTGCCTGTGTCTGTCCGTCACAGGGGCGTTGACCTTTTCGCGGCTGTTGGCTACGAATCATCCTGCTGTTTCGCAAAATGCAGGAGCGCTGGAAACGGCATACAGTTTCACGCTCAAGGGGAAAGGCACTGTTTACGCTCCGATTTCGTTTGAAGAAAGAAAAATGTTCGGTCTTGTCGATCCATATGCAACGGGATTGACCGACGAGAATACTGATCGGATTACAATCGATGATTTGGGGAAAATCATGGGCGTTGTCGGCAGTTGCGAGAATGAAAAGCTGGTTGGCGCTTCTGTCTATTATTTCGCGAAATATCCGGAGAATGATTCGATCTGTATTGTCGATTCCAACGGCACATATCATTTCTATGTCAAGGCGAATTTCAGCGACGCTGTTGAAGATGACGGCGAAACGGAGTCTCCTGCCGATGTCGGGATACAAACTGAAATTGGCGAAGAGAGCGATGCGGTTGACGCTCCGGCGGATCAAAACGGACAGGTGTATCAGGAACAGCCCGCCTATCCCGCCGATGTTTTGGAACTGCAAGAAAGGATCAGCGCCGATATGGCGTCAGGGAAACTCCCCTATGTTGTTTCCTCTGCCGTTCTGGAGAACCCGCTTCGGCTTGAAATCGAAGTGACAACGCAGGATGAGTCCTTGCTCAATGGAATCAGGGCATATGATCCGACCGGAAAATATATCATTATCGTTCCGTCAGAGGGAGCGAGTTTGGAATAATACATTTTCCCGGGAATGTTTTTAAATGTTTCAAATGATCAAGCAAAAGATTTTTTTAAAAATATATTAACAAATAATAAGATTCTAGCGATTAAGATAATAGATAATAAGAAGAAATATAATAAAAAGTATTGACAATTATTACAGTCGGTATTATAATCAAACCATAAGAAGAGAGGAGAAAAGAAGAACAGAACTTCATTGGTATCGGTTCGGAGAAGTTCGCAGAAATCTTGATACAGGAGGTACAATCCACCGAAATCTTTGTTTTTATCAGGATAACGTAACAAGTGATCCACCAACGCGATGAGAAGCGAGTACTGAAGAAGAAAAGAGAGAATAGTACAACAGGGTGATCCGAGCGTACGTAGGAGAACAACTGAATAAGGTACTAGAAACAGCAAAGAGAGGGACAGACCATTGGATTTTGAGGTAGTTGTCTAGAGAGCGGATGCAGAAGAAGTTTCGGCATCCGCTTTCGCGTGTATCAAGCGTGCGTCGGTATGATTCCGACAAGAAATGAGATATCGCGGAATCAAGCCTTGAGTTGCGAATCCGCCGTGAAATGAGTATAATCGATACATTCGGGAAGTGATTTTGCAGATCATTTTTATGTAAGCAATAATTTTACAACAATGAGGACACAAATGAGCAAAGGAAAAGTGAACGGGATCGCAAATGAACCCACGGAGCAATTCGAATACACGACAGGGGAGTTGATGAAACGTTTCCTGCCGTATCTGATGAAGTATCGATGGATCTTAATCTTTGATCTTTTCTGCGCATCCCTGACGACGGGCTGCGATCTGGCGCTGCCGCTGATTATGCGCTACATTACCAATGTCGGGCTGAAAGATGCGGCAACTCTTTCCATGGAGATGATTCTGCGTCTCGGCGCGCTCTATCTGATACTTCGGATCATTGACTGCGTCGCCGGATTCTATATGACCAACACCGGACATGTGATGGGCGCGAGGATCGAGACGGATATGCGGCGGGACGTGTATGCGCATCTGCAACGACTGTCGGATACCTACTACAATAATACGAAAATCGGTCAGATCATGGGAAGTATCACCAACGATCTGTTCGAGGTCACGGAGTTTTCGCATCACTGTCCGGAGGAGTTCTTCATTGCGATTCTCAAAACCGTAATTTCCTTCGTGATTCTGCTGCGGATCAATGTGCCGCTGACGCTGGTTCTCTTCCTGATCGTACCGGTGATGTTCGTCGTCTGCGTACGCGTGAATTCGCATTTCAGAAAGGTGCAGCGCAGCCAGAGGGTGCAGGTCGGCGAACTGAATGCCGCCATTGAGGATTCTCTGCTCGGACACCGCGTGGTGAAAGCGTTTACCAACGAGGCGCTCGAAGAAGCGAAGTTTGAGAAGAATAATGTTCGGTTCTTGGATCTGAAACGCGTTTTCTATCGGCTGATGTCCTGGTTCCACACTACGATCAAAATGTTTGATGCGCTCATGTATCTGACGGTGGTGATCCTTGGCAGTATCTTTCTCCTGCAGGAGAAGATTGCACCGGGAGATCTGGTTGCCTATCTTCTGTATGTGACGACGCTGATCACTACAATTCGGCGAATCGTGGAATTTACGGAGCAGTTCCAGCGCGGCATCACGGGAATCGACCGGTTCCTGCAATTGATGGATGCGGAAATCGAAATTTTTGACGAGCCGGGTGCAATAGAACTGGTTGATCCCAAGGGTGAGATCGAATTTACCGATGTCAGTTTCGAATATCCCGATGATCATAATCAGGTGTTTCAGAATTTGAACCTTTCCATCCATGCCGGTGAAAAGGTCGCGTTTGTCGGTCCGTCCGGCGGCGGCAAGACGACGCTTTGCAATCTGATTCCGCGGTTCTATGATATTTCCTCCGGCAGAATCACGCTGGACGGGCGTGATATCAAGGATTATACCTTGAAGAGCCTGCGCGGGAATATCGGCATTGTGCAGCAGGATGTCTATCTGTTTTCCGGCACGGTGTATGAGAACATTGTCTTCGGGCGTCCCGGCGCATCACCGGAAGAGGTTGTGGAGGCAGCGAAGAAGGCGGGCGCGGACGGTTTTATCCGTGAACTGCATGACGGTTATGATACCTATATCGGAGAGCGCGGTGTGAAACTGTCGGGCGGACAGAAGCAGAGAATCAGTATTGCGCGCGTCTTTTTAAAGAATCCGCCGATGATCATCCTGGATGAGGCGACATCGGCGCTCGATAACGAGAGCGAATATCTGGTGGCGGAATCTTTGGCGCGTCTGGCGGAAGGGAGAACGACCCTGACCGTGGCGCACCGTCTGTCTACGATCCGCAATTCGGATCGCATTATGGTGCTGACAGAGGACGGCATCGCCGAATCCGGCAACCACGAGGAACTGATGGAGCGCGACGGAATCTACCGCGCACTCTACGATATGGCGAATCGATTCCAGTAATTCGGGACGTTTCTCAACATTGCCCGGTACTAACAGCCCTCGGTAAATCATGGTCGAGGGCTGATTTTATGTCCAATGTTGATACGAATACAAGAATTTGTTATAATATCTTCGAATATGCACAAGGGGTAGTATATGAAGCGTCTGAATCGGAATCAGAGGAAAAAGATCCGGTATTTCATAGTCGTCGCTGTTTTGACAGCGGGGTTTTGTTGGGCGGCAATCATGCCTGTGCAGGCTTACGAGGAAATAACGATCGTGATCGATCCCGGACACGGCGGCGAGGGGGAAGAGACCCATGCGCATCTGGGCGCGGTCTACCACGATCTGAACGAAAAAGACATCAATCTCATCACGGCGCAGGCTTTTTACGATGAGTTATCGCAGTACGGAAATTTGAAAGTTTATCTCACGCGGGAAACGGACAAGGCGATGACCTTAAAGGAGCGGGTGAAGTTTGCGCGTTCCGTGCGCGCGGACTATCTGATTGCCGTGCATTATAATGCCAGCGAGAGACACCGGTTCTACGGCGCGGAGATCTTCACTTCCGCATTCGGCGAGGAATATGCCAGGGGGTATTCGCTTGCACATCATATTCTCAACTGGTGGGTTGAGGACGGCGCATACAGCAAAGGTGTAAAGACGAGGATCGGGAAACTGGGAACCGATTATTACGGTCTGATCCGCGAGGGACGGGAAGCGGGCATACCCACGATCATTTTGGAGCACGGCTACCTGGACAACGATGTTGATTTTGAGAAACTGTCCGATGAGGATGCATGGAGATGCATGGGCGTGCTTGACGCGACTGCTGTCGCCGATTATTTCGGTGTGAAGAAGGGCGTGGTCGCGGCGGAAGTGAAGCAGGAACTGATCGTTCCGATTCCGGAAGAGCGTGTGGAGCCGGATCAGACGCCGCCGGAGGACGTCGTGCTGACCATCGACGCCTATGACCGTGAGAGCAGAACCTTGAGTTATACGATCAAAGCAAAGGAGACCGAGAGCAAGCTCATGTATTATGATCTGGACACCGCGGAACTGGCGGCGGATCTCGATCTGGGCTTCCAGCATTTGCAGCCGTGGACGGGGCAGGAAGCGTACATGCGGGGCACGTTCCAGATTCCCGAGGGTTATCGCGGCGGTTTTGTTGCAAGGGTTTACAACAATTATGAGCAGTTCACCGATACGGAAGTGACGCTGGTGCCGCGACCGTTCCTAAACGCTGACGAAGTTGAAGATTTCGGCTATCCGCCACCCCCGAAACTGCATACGGAAACGGTACGATCCGAGGATGCGACGGAGCAGGGAGAAGGCGGTACATGGACCATTGCGGACGGCGTGAAGGAGTTCGGCACGTCGGATACGGAAGCGCTGAAAAATGCATGGAAGAAGTATTATTTCGGGATGGTGGCAGCCGCGGCGGTTGTGATCGTAATGCTGGTCGTATCCCTGATTCTGACCGTAGCGGCAGGCGCAAAGCGCAGGAGAAGACGAAAGCGTGATCGCAACGCAAGGTAAAGAGATGTTCCGTGTGAAATCATCGCATCAGGTTTACATAAAATTCGAACGAGCGATCAAGCAAACAGGAGAAAGAAAACAGAGAAAGAAATAAAATAATTGAACCATAAAAAGCAAACAATAAGGTAACAAGTGTTATAAAAAAAAAAAAAATAAATGAGAGGGAAGAACATGGAAAAGAATCCGGAAAACAATGAAGCAGTACAGGAAGCGGCAGAAGTGACGGCAGAAGCGCGGAAGAACGCGGAAGCAGCAGAAGTGACGGCGGTTGCGGAAACGAAGCCACAGGAAACAATGGACGATTATAAGGAGGAGCTCGAAAGATCGCTGCGCAGAGTCGAGGTCGGCGATATCATGAAGGGAAATGTGATTGATGTGACCGAGGATGCGATTTATGCGGACTTACAGTATGTGCAGGGCATCATTCCGATCGGCGAGATCACCGAAGACCCCGCCTTTATCGCTGCGGAACACTATCGGAAGGGCGATGAAGTAGAGGGCGTCGTAGTGAAAACGGACGACGGACAGGGGAATCTTGTACTGTCCATGAAGGAAGCCCATCAGATGCTGTCCTGGGAGAGACTGAAAGGATATTTGAGGGAGAAAACCGTGTTGCAGGTGCATGTCAACGAAGCCGTGAAGGCGGGCGTTGTAGCGTATGCCGAGGGAATCAGAGGTTTCATTCCGGCTTCGCATCTGGCGCTTGCTTATGTGGAAGACACTTCCGCGTATGTCGGCAGAGATCTGGAAGTTACCGTGATTACGGTCGATGAGAGCAAGAAGAAACTGGTACTTTCCGCGAAGACGGTTGAGAAGAAGAAACGAGAAGAAGAATTGAATTCCAGAAAGGCACGTCTCGTGCCCGGTATGATTCTTGCCGGCAAGGTGGAGAGCATTCAGCCATACGGCGCTTTCATCGATCTTGGCGACGGCTTGTCAGGTCTTTTGCACATTTCAAGAATCAGTCAGAAGCGGTTACAGAACCCTTCCGAAGTGTTGAAAGAGGGGCAGGAGGTAAAGGTGAAACTGATTGCCGTGAAGGACGGCAAGCTCTCTCTTTCCATGAAAGAATTCGAGGAAGTGACGGAAGTGGTCGCCGACAGAGAAGAACGGTTCGAATACCATGATGACGGCGATCAGCCGACCACAATGGCAAGTCTCTTTGCGAATATTAAACTGTAAGGTGGAAATCGATGACAGACGGAGTGATTTTTGATGTAGACGGGACGATCTGGGATTCCACGCCGGTCGTTGAGGACGCATGGAACCGGGCGTTGGTCGACGCGGGAATTCCGGAAGTTCAGATTACGGCAGCGCGGCTGCAGCAGCTCTTCGGACTTCCGATGGATGAGATCATCGACAACATCCTTCCGGGATATCCGGAGAGGGTAAAACGTGATTTTCAGCCGTTTTGCTATGCTTATGAAGATCGGTTCCTAAAGGAGAAAGCGGGACGGGTCTACGAGGGCTTTGAAGCAATGCTTCAGCAGCTCAGCCTGAAATATCCGCTTTTTATCGTCAGCAATTGTCAGTCCGGTTACATTGAATTGATGTATGAGGAAACGGGTTTCGGAAAATATTTCAAAGATCAGACCTGCTTCGGAGATACCGGTTATTTTAAGGCGGATAATATTCGCCTGATGGTGGAGAAACACGGTCTGGCGCATCCGATCTATGTCGGAGATACGCAGATGGACGCCGACGCATGCAGGGAAGCGGGCGTTCCGATCGTTTACTGCGCCTACGGGTTCGGTACGGTAGAAAAGCCCGATTATGTGATTCATACGCCGTCGGAATTACTCCAACTTCTTAAATGATTAAAAAGAGGAAAACGGGGCAGCACGGACGGTAATGACTGCGACAGGGTGAAAGATGCGGCAGAATCATAAAGAGTCGGCATAAAGAGTCGGCAGAAAGAGTCGGATAGAAGCAAAAGGGGGATGACGGATGAAACTGACATTTGTCGGAGCGGCACATGAGGTTACGGGCAGTTGTCACTATCTGGAAGCGTGCGGGAAGCACATTCTGATCGACTGCGGCATGGAGCAGGGGCAGGATCTCTACGAGAATGTTCCGATTCCGGTGGAAGAGTCCATGATCGATTATGTGTTTTTGACGCATGCGCACATCGATCACTCGGGGAATTTGCCCTATATTTATTCCAGGGGCTTTCGCGGACAGATTTATGCCACAGATGCAACGGTGGATTTATGTTCCATCATGCTGCGTGACAGCGCGCATATTCAGATGCAGGAAGCGGAGTGGCGGAACCGCAAGGCGAAGCGTTCTGCGAGACTGGAAGAATATGTGCCCTTTTATACGATGGCGGACGCGGACGGTACGATCAAACGTCTCGTTCCCTGCCGTTATGATTCGGTCGTGGAAGTTTGCGACGGGATACGGATTCGGTTTACCGACGTCGGACACCTTCTGGGCTCGGCTGCCGTCGAGGTTTGGCTGAATGAGGAAGGCACAGAGAAGAAACTTGTTTTTTCAGGCGACGTCGGCAATCTTGACCAGCCGCTGATCAAGAATCCGCAGACCGTAGCGGAAGCGGATTATGTGGTGATCGAATCGACCTACGGCGACAGACTGCACGAGAAAGATCGTCTGGATTACGTGTCTGAACTGACCGCTATTCTGGAAGAGACGTTTACCAGGGGCGGCAATGTCGTGATCCCCAGTTTTGCTGTCGGCAGAACACAGGAAATGCTCTATTTCCTGCGGCAGATCAAGGCGGAGAGACGCGTGAAATCGGTTCCGAATTTCGAAGTCTATGTGGACAGTCCGCTGGCTGTGGAAGCGACGACGATATTTATTAAAAACAATTACGAATGCTTCGATGAAACTGCAATCGCACTGGTGAAGCGGGGCATCAACCCGATCACTTTCCCAGGGCTCAATCTGGCGATCACAAGCGAGGAGTCCAAGGCAATCAATTTCAACACGCAGCCCAAGGTGATCCTTTCGGCATCCGGCATGTGCGAGGCGGGACGTATCAGGCACCATTTGAAGCACAACCTCTGGAGAGAAGAGTGTACGGTGCTTTTCGTCGGTTATCAGGCTGTCGGCACACTGGGCAGAAATTTGGCGGAGGGCGCGCAGGAAGTGAAACTTTTCGGTGAGACGATTGAGGTCAGGGCGCAAATCAAGACCCTGAAAGGCATCAGCGGGCATGCCGACAAGGCGGGGCTGACCCAATGGATCAACGGATTCACGAGCGATATTCGGAAGATCTTCGTGGTACACGGTGATGATGATGTGACGGATATTTTCGCGGATTATCTGCATGAGGAATATGCACTGGATGCTTATGCGCCTTATTCCGGCACCTGCTACAATCTCTTGACCGACTCCTTTGAGGTGGAGACGAGCGGCGTACCGATCACGGCGAAGAAGAAACGCGCCGCCTCTTCCGTATTCGAACGTCTCCTGGCAGCCGGACAGCGTCTCCTTGCAGTCATACAGCATAACGAGGGCGGCGCGAACAAGGATCTGGGCAAGTTCGCCGATCAGATCAACGCGCTGTGTGACAAGTGGGATCGGTAAAACAAAAGAAAATGATTTGGAAAAGAAAGAGGAACGGCAAGATGAGTTATGCGGATCAAATTTTCATCGGGATGTGTGAAGACATCCTCGCAAACGGATGCTCGACGGAGGGGGAAAAGGTCAGACCGAAATGGGAAGACGGTACGAGCGCCTATACCATCAAGAAGTTCGGTGTGGTGAATCGATATGATCTGCGACAGGAGTTCCCGCTGATCACGCTTCGAAAGACCGCAATCAAGTCCGCGACGGATGAGATTCTCTGGATCTGGCAGAAGAAGTCCAACAACATTCATGATCTGTCGAGCCATATCTGGGATGAGTGGGCGGATGCGGACGGTTCGATCGGCAAGGCTTACGGCTACCAGATGGGCGTCAAGCATCAGTACAAAGAGGGCAGGATGGATCAGGTGGATCGCGTGCTTTACGATTTGAAGCACAATCCGTTTTCAAGGCGGATCATGACGAATCTCTATGTGCATCAGGATCTGCATGAGATGCATCTCTATCCCTGCGCCTACAGCATGACCTTCAATGTCACACAGCGATCCGGTGAGGACAGACTGACGCTGAATGCGATTCTGAATCAGCGTTCGCAGGATGTACTGGCAGCCAACAACTGGAATGTGGCGCAATATGCGGTACTGATCCACATGTTTGCGCAGGTTTGTGACATGAATGTCGGGGAGTTTGTTCATGTGATTGCGGATGCGCATATTTACGACAGGCATGTTCCGCTGATTCGGGAACTGATCTTACGGGAGACTTATCCGGCGCCGACGTTCCGATTGAATCCAGAGGTGAAGAATTTCTATGATTTTACCAGGGATGACGTCATTGTCGAGAATTACGTGACCGGACCGCAGATCAAGGAGATTCCGATCGCTATTTGAATTTTTTCCTGACGGCTTTTGAATCTGATCGAAGATGCGCCGTCGGAGCCGCTTCCTGTTTGCCATTGCGAAGGATCAGGATGTTGTGTGTGAACCGAAATTCAAAAAAGGGAAATGAAATGAGGAAGTGAAGGGGAAGAAGAATAAAAGAAGAAAGAAAAGAAAGCAGAAAGAAGACAGGCATAAAAAATAGAAGCAAGCATGACAGAAAAGGAAGAGACGGAATGAATTGTATTGTAAATGTGGATAGAAATTGGGCGATCGGCAACAAAGGGAAACTTCTTGTCAGCATTCCGAACGATTTGAAAATGTTTCGAAATGAGACGAGCGGCAAGGTGGTGATTCTGGGACGTAAGACCTTAGCCACGTTTCCGCAGGGTATGCCGCTTCCAAACCGCACCAACATTATTTTGACGCGGGACGAGGGGTTCTCTGCGGGAGACGCCGTGATTGTTCATTCCGTAGAGGAAGCGCTTATGAAAGCTGCGGAATACCGTTCCGAGGACGTCTATGTGATCGGCGGCGATCGTGTCTACCGGCAGTTTCTGCCTTACTGCGATACGGCGATCGTGACGAAGTGCGATATCGTATTTGACGCGGATGCGCATTTCCCGAATCTCGAACTGGATCCTGCCTGGGAGATGGTCGCAGAGAGTGAGGAACAGACCTATTTCAGCCTGGAATACACCTTTCAGCGTTGGGAGAGAAACGCGACGACACAGGAGATGGGATGATGCGGTTGAGACCGTTTTGACAGGTAGAATATGGTGATAGGCTCAATAAATCACGCAGTTTCTGCCGCGTTTTTTGCCCTGGTATAATTTTTCGTCGGCTTTGGCGATGATCTCCTGAATGCCGGCGTGCATGCCATATTCTTCCAGACCGAAGGTCAGTGTCACGCGGATCGTGTTCTCCTTATAGTGAAATTCCGCGGTTTCGATCAGATGACGGAGCTCGCCGAGCTCTTCGAAGGCATAGTCTCCGTTCATCCCCTCAAATACGAGCAGAAATTCTTCGCCGCCCCAGCGCGCCACTCTGCCTTTTCCGCTCATAAATTCCTCAAAGATTGCAGAAAGCTGCACCAGAACATAATCGCCTGCATCATGTCCGTAGGTATCGTTGATGATTTTGAAGAAGTCGATATCGCAAATGGAGATGCAGAAGGGCTGGTTCATGGACTGGTAGCGTCCGGCAAGGCGATCGAGATGCTGCTTCATGCTTCTGCGGTTGGACAGTTGTGTCAGGGCATCCACATTCGCGAGCTGTTCCAGCTTCTTGGAGTAGAGCAGGATCTTGGACTCGCCCTCCGCGTATTTTCTGTAATAGAAGAGCGCGGCAACGATGAATTTAATGGAAATTTCCAGCGTATTGACAATGACCGCAAGAATCATGATGTTATCGGGAATCATCACCGGCGTGCTGTCCCAAATTGCAATGACGCCGAGGATAATGGACAAGATACCGCAAAGAGACGAAGCGACTGATTTCAGCCAAAGTTTCAGATCGGCTCTGTAATAGATCAGCGGAATCAGCGTAAAGAGCAGAAAACGAAGTCCCAGTTTATTCCCGTAGAGCAGACAGTAGACCACGGAGAAAACCGCGACCAGCAGACAATGCATCAGAGAACAGTACAGAGATTTCGTCCGATAGGTGCAACCGAAAACGATTAAATTTGCAACTGTGAAAATCACGGAAATAACGACTGCGGATGACCCTGCGCAGCCGTAAAGTGCGAAAGCATAAAATAAGGCAACGAAGGCATCGAGAAGCGAGAAAATACGCACCAGTACCAACCTATCCCTAGATTCGTTTTCGGCTGAGGTGTCTTTAAAGATGTACTCGTGAATACGACTATAAACTGACATAGAACCGCCTCTGTGAAATACCCCAATATCTGATCTGTTATTATCCCCGATTGCGCTTATGAGAAGAACGCCGCGCTGACGTTATGAATTATCATTCATTATAGCATAGTTGCGTTTATCTGTAAAACGAAATACCCGCTGCGTGTTAATTCTGATATGGAATGTGAAAATGCGTCCTTGTTTGAGCACGGGAGAGGAAACTTTGTATGGAGCGGTTGTTAAAAATACGTCTTGTGCAGCGGTACGCGCGGGAGGCTTCCTCGTCTTGACACGGAAAAACAATTGGCAGATAATGGAACATGTATATGCAGGGGGATACAGCGAACGCTTCGGACACCGTTTCCCTAAGAGAGGAGATTATGAAATGCTGAACATCAGAGTTGAGAAGACAACGACGCCGAAGCCGTTGCCGACAGCGGACGATCCGCTGACATTTGGAACGATTTTTACCGATCACATGTTTATGATGAACTACGAAACCGGTCAGGGCTGGTATGATCCGAGAATCGTACCCTATCAGAGCCTGTCGCTGGATCCGAGCGCCATGGTGTTCCATTACGGACAGGAAATGTTCGAGGGCTTGAAGGCATACCAGGCACAAGACGGGCGTATCCTTTTGTTCCGACCGGATAAAAATATCGAGCGGGCGAACAACACAAACCGCAGAATCTGTATTCCGGAGATTGCACCGGAGGATTTCCTGCAGGCGATTCAGGCGATCGTCGCCATGGACAAGGCGTGGATTCCGACGAAGCCCGGTACTTCTCTCTATATCAGACCCTTTGTCATTGCAACGGATCCGTTTCTGGGCGTACGTCCTTCCGACACCTATCTGTTCCTGATCATACTGTCTCCGGTTGGCGCTTACTATCCGGAAGGCTTGAATCCGGTCAGAATCTGGATCGAGGATGAATATGTCAGAGCGGTCAGGGGGGGCGTCGGCGAAGCGAAGACCGGCGCGAACTACGTCGCCAGTCTGAAAGCGCAGGTGAAGGCGCATGAAGAGGGTTATTCGCAGGTTCTGTGGCTGGACGGTGTTGAGCGCAAATATATCGAAGAAGTCGGCGCCATGAATATTTTCTTCAAAATCAACGGAACCGTAGTGACGCCGATCCTGAACGGCTCGATTCTGCCGGGGGTGACCAGAGATTCCTGTATCGCACTGTGCAAGTCCTGGGGCATTCCCGTAGAAGAACGGAAGATTTCCGTTGACGAGCTGTTTGAGGCTGCAAAAAACGGTACGCTGGAAGAGTGTTGGGGTTCCGGTACCGCAGCCGTCATTTCGCCCGTCGGACATTTGCGGTGCGAAGATCAGGTGTTTCGGATTGCGGACGGCGGCATCGGGGAATTGAGCCGTAAACTGTACGATACCGTAACGGGCATTCAGCTCGGTCAGATCGAGGGACCTGAGGGTTGGGTCGTTGAGGTAAAAGGATGAAAACCGTCACCCCAGAGAAATGCGGTGAATCAAAATCAAACAAATCCAGGAGTAAAGCATGAGTGAGAAAAGAGTAATGATGCTGGGAAACGAGGCGATCGCCAGAGGCGCTTATGAAGCGGGCGTCAAGGTTTCTGCGGCGTACCCCGGTACCCCCAGCACAGAGATCAGTGAGAATTTGGTACAGTATCAGGACAGTCTCTACTGCGAGTGGTCGCCGAATGAGAAGGTTGCCATGGAAGTGGCGATCGGCGCGTCCATCAGCGGCGTCCGTGCGATGGCTTCCATGAAGCATGTCGGTGTGAATGTGGCTGCAGATCCGCTGTTTACCGTCAGTTATATCGGCGCGACGGGAGGAATCGTCCTCGTCGCCGCAGACGATCCGGGTCTGTATTCCTCTCAGAACGAGCAGGATACCCGAATGGTGGCGCGCGCCGCGCAGGTTCCGGTCGTCGAGCCGTCGGACTCGCAGGAAGCCAAGGATTTCGTGAAATTTGCCTTTGATCTCAGTGAGAAGTACGATACGCCGGTGATTCTGCGCACAACCACAAGACTGGCGCATTCGCAGTGTCTTGTGACGCTGGAGGATCGCACGGAACTTCCCGATCGCCCCTACGAGCGCAATATTGCAAAGAATGTCATGATGCCGGGTATGGCAAAGGCACGGCATCTCGTTGTAGAAGCACGCGAGAAGAAATTGATCGAGGATTCGTGCGAATTCCCGATCAACCGTGTTGAGATGAACGATACGAAGATCGGCGTCATTACTTCGGGCATTCCCTATCATTATGTCAAGGAAGCGCTTCCGCAGGCGTCCGTTCTGAAACTGGGTCTGGTGAATCCGCTTCCGAAGAAACTCATCGAAGACTTTGCGAAGAAGGTAGAGACCCTTTATATCTTTGAAGAACTGGATCCGCTGATCGAACTTCAGGTAAAATCATGGGGCATCCGGTGCATCGGTAAGGAAATTTTTACCGTGCAGGGCGAATACAGTGCCAACATGCTCAGAAAGGCGGTGCTGAAGCAGGAGTTGGATCTCATGACGCCTGCCGAGGTTCCGAACAGACCGCCGATTCTTTGTCCGGGCTGCCCGCACAGAAGTGTGTTCTCGGTATTGAAGAAACTGAAAATTCATGCGGCTGGGGATATCGGCTGCTATACGCTGGGGGCTGTCGCACCGCTTTCCGTGGTGGATACGACAATTTGCATGGGCGCTTCCATTTCCTCGCTTCACGGCATGGAGAAGGCGAAAGGCAAAGATTATATCAAGAACTGGGTGGCAGTCATCGGTGATTCCACCTTTATGCATACCGGAATCAATTCCCTGATCAACATGGTCTATAACCAGGGTACGGGAACCGTGCTGATTCTGGACAATTCCACAACGGGCATGACGGGGCATCAGGATCATGCCGCAACAGGCAAGACCCTGCAGGGCGACATTGTGCCGGCGATCAATCTCATGGCGCTGTGCAAATCCCTCGGCATCAAAACGGTTGTGGAAGTGGACGCCTTTGATACGGAAAAACTCGCCGAAATCATCAAGGCGGAGGTTGCCAAGGACGAGGTTTCCGTGATTATTGCGAAATCTCCCTGTGTTCTGCTGAATGCAGCTCCGATTACGCATAGATGCGTTGTGGATCCTGAAAAGTGTAAAAAGTGCGGCGCCTGTCTCATCCCCGGCTGTCCGGCGCTGACCAAGGGCGCGGACGGGATCACGCAAATTAACGATACCATGTGTAACGGCTGCGGGCTGTGTATCGACTATTGTAAGTTCGATGCGATCCGCAAAGTGCCGATCGCATAAGAAGGAGAAACAGATGGAGACAAAAAATATTATGATCGTCGGCGTCGGCGGTCAGGGAACCCTGCTGACCAGCAGGATCCTCGGCGGGATCATGCAGCAGGCGGGATATGAAGTGAAACTTTCGGAGGTACACGGCATGGCGCAGCGGGGCGGTTCCGTGGTTACTTTTGTACGTTACGGCAAGCAGGTACACGAGCCGATTGTCGAGGAGGGCTGCGCTGACGTTCTGATCGCTTTTGAACGCCTGGAAGCGGTGAGATATGCGCATTTTCTCAAGAAGGACGGCGTTTTGATTGTAAACGATCAGCGGATCGATCCCATGCCGGTGGTGATGGGGGCGGCTGCATATCCCGAACGAATCATTGAGAAACTGCGGGAGAAGCACAGGGTCATCTCCGTAGACGCTTTGGCGGAAGCGAAGAAGCTCGGCAATGCGAGAGTTTTCAATGTGATTGTTCTGGGCGTTGCCGCCAAGCACATGGACTTCTCCAAGGAAGAGTGGATGCACGTCATAGAGAATACCGTGAAACCGAAAACGATTGAAGTCAACAAAAAAGCATTTGAGGTGGGCTACGCACTGTAACCCGACAGTTGCGTTTTCGGCTGTGCCGGAAACGCTGTTTTCAGAGGAGTCAGAATGATTTGGAATGAAGCAAAAGAATGTATGAGCAGAGACGAAATGTCTCATCTGCAAAGCGCACGTTTGGTGAAGCTGGTTGACAGAGTCTATCATAACGTGGAATTCTACCGTAAGAAAATGCAGGTGCTCGGTCTGGAACCCGGAGATATCAGCGGCATTGAGGATCTTGACAAGCTTCCTTACACGACGAAAGAGGATCTGCGCGAGACCTATCCGTTCGGTCTGTTTGCGGTTCCCCGTTCGCAGATTGTGCGTGTGCATGCATCCAGCGGAACCACCGGCAAAGCAACGGTGGTCGGTTACACGAAAAGGGATATCGACGTCTGGGCGGAATGCGTCACCAGATGTCTGACAATGGCGGACGTCGGAAGAGACGACATTATCCAGATTGCCTACGGCTACGGTCTCTTCACCGGCGGTCTCGGCGCGCATTACGGCGCTGAGAATTTAGGCGCTACCGTGGTGCCGATGTCGACCGGAAATACCAGAAAGTTGATTACCATGATGGAGGATTTCGGCGTGACGGCGATTGCCTGTACGCCGTCCTATCTCCTGCACGTTGCGGAGACCCTTGAGGAAGAGAAGATGTTGGATCGGATCAAGCTGCGCCGCGCTATCTGCGGTGCGGAGCCCTGGACGGAGAACATGCGACGTCAGATCGAAGCGCGTCTGAAGATCAGAGCGCATGATATTTACGGGCTCTCCGAAATTATGGGACCGGGCGTTTCCTGCGACTGCGAGTTCCATACCGGCCTGCATGTGCATGAGGATCATTTCCTGCCGGAAATCATTTCGCCGGAAACGCTTGCGCCGTTGCCGGATGGCGAGACGGGCGAGTTGGTATTTACGACATTGACCAAAGAGGGGATTCCCCTCATTCGTTACCGCACGAAGGATCTGACCGGCCTTGACAAGACGCCTTGTGCTTGCGGCAGAACCACGGCGCGGATTTCCAGATTCAAGGGCAGAAGCGATGATATGCTGATCATTCGCGGCGTGAATGTCTTCCCGTCTCAGGTGGAAGCCGCACTGCTTGAAGTGGATGAGACGACGCCCAACTATATGCTGATTGTAGACAGAGTGAAGCAGCAGGATACGCTCGAAGTGCAGGTGGAAGTGGAAGAGCGCTTCTTCGAGGATGATATGCGTGGACTCGAAACCCTGTCGAGAAAGATTCAGACCGAACTCAGACAGGCGCTCGGTCTTGCCGTTAAGGTAACGCTGGTTGAGCCGAGAACCTTACAGAGGTTCGAGGGCAAGGCGAAACACGTCATAGATAACCGTAAACTGGATTGATCAATCGGGAGGTAGAGCATGGCAGTCAAACAGGTATCCGTATTTATCGCCAATAAAGAAGGCAGAATTGAAAAGGTAACGGAAGTCCTCAAAAAGAATCATTTGAATATCACTTCTTTGAGCCTTGCCGAGTCCGTCGATTTCGGACTGCTTCGTCTCATTGTATCGGACCCCGAAGCGGCGGTTCGTTGTTTAAAGGAAGCGGGGCTGTCTGCGAAGTTGTCCAATGTGATTGCGGTCAGCATCAGCAATGTGCCAGGTTCGCTTCATGAATTGCTCACAGCAGTGAAAGATTTCAACATTGAGTACATGTATGTGCTCTCGACCGTGGATTCCGCTTCCATGATCATGAAGATCCGTGATTACGAGAATGCGGAAAAAGTCTTGTCAAATGCGGGTTTTCAACTCCTTGGCGGGGATGAGGTCTATCGCTAGAGCGCGCCGAAAGGACAAATTTTCCGTTGCAGGAGAGATGGAAAAACGGGAGTACAGACCACTGTATTCCCGTTTTATTTGTTTGTAGGAAGCTACAGTTCATGATATACTGAAACTGATGCGGGGCAACCGCAAGAGTAGAGAGTGGTGAGTTGTATTGAGGGAAATCGTTGACAGGCTGGTGAATGGGTTTTTCGAGTATGAATGCGGGAAGCTCAGTTTTTCTGTACCCAGAATCGAAGCCACGATTCCGCCCGGGAAGCTCTATGAGGGGTCCTTCCTGCTCAGCAGTGTGTCCGATACTCTCGTCTCCGGCAGAATTTACTCATCCAGTATGCGGCTTGTCTGTCGCTGCGAAGCCTTCGAAGACATTGAGAAGGAAGTGGAGTATGTCTTCGATCCGACCGGACTGGAAGCGGGAGACGTTGTCAAAGGCGACATCCAGATTGTTTCAAGTGCTGGCGAATATTACATTCCCTTTGTCTTTTCCATTGTAAATTCCCTGATAGAATCCTCACTCGGAAGCGTGAGGAACCTCTTTCATTTCACGAATCAGGCGCAGCTCAACTGGGACGAAGCCGTGACGCTGTTCTATGCGCCGGAATTCGGGCGTGTGTTTGACGGGAATGACAGGGTTCATTATGAGAAATACCTGGGTTTCTTAAACGGCCCGCGTTCGGAGAGAGCGGTAGATGAATTTCTTGTTGCGGTCAACAAGAAAAAGCCGGTGGTCTACAGTCTTGAGCGATCCGTATATGAGTTCAGGGACGTTTTGGAAGAAATGCGGTGCGAAGTGCTGCTGCACAAGTCCGCATGGGGCTATATTCATGTGGAACTGTCCACCGATGCAGACTTTCTCCGACTTGAGAAAACGATCGTGACCGAGCATGATTTCCTCGGCAACGACCATTGTCTGGTCTTCTATATTGATGATACCAAACTGCATGAGGGGAATAATTTCGGCAGGATTGAAATTCGCGGCGGCGCCAAGGACCTTTCTCTCAATGTGATCGCATCCATGCGTAAGCACAACGATTCCGGAAGGGCGCTTCGGAAGGAAAAGAAGGAACTGACCTGCAAACTGATGCGTAAATATCTGGCTTTCCGTCTGCACAAGATCAATGTTAATTCATGGGTCAGAGATTCCATGAAACTGGTGGAACGTCTGAATGCCATCGATGAGAAGAGTCCGATTTCCAGACTCTTTCAAACACAGTTGCTTCTGGTCGAAGAGCGTTATAACGAAGCGAATTGGATTCTGGAGCATGTGGCGAATGAAATGAACATCCACAACACGTCGTTTGAGATTTATTGCTATTATCTCTATCTCACAACGCTCTATCGCAGAGAAGAAGATTATGTTAACCAAATTGCAGCGCAGGTGAATTCAATTTATGATCAGAACCGTCGCAATTTCCTGATTCTCTGGGCAGTGCTTTTTCTGGATGAGGAACTCTCGCAGAACGATTCCAAGAAACTGTCCGCCATCGAACGACAATTCGAGAGAAATTGCTTCAGTCCGCTTCTCTACGTGGAGGCTTATAACTGTTATGTAAACAGCCCGCCGCTCCTGAACAAGTTGACGGACTTCGAACTGCAGGTATTATGGCTGATGATCAAAAACGGTCGTCTCGATCGTGAGGTCGCCAACCAACTGGTTTATCTGGCGTCGCGCCAGCGCGTGGTGACGCCGCAGCTCATGAAGGTGCTGACGGGCGCTTATAAGATCTACCCGGAGACGGCTTTTGTGGAAGCGATCGTTTCGCTTCTCATCAAAGAGGATGATCGCAGCCGGAAGCATTTCCCATGGTTTCTGCGCAGTGTCGAGGCGGATCTTCGGATTACCAGACTCTATGAATATTTCATGTATACGATTCCGTCCGACTATCAGGATATGATCCCGAAGCAGGTCTTCATGTATTTCGGTTATAAGGCGGATTTGGACAGCGACCGTCTGGCACTGCTCTATGCCAATCTGATCCGGTATCGGCAGAAACTGCCGGAACTGTATGAATCCTTCCGCGAGCAGATGCTGGTGTTTGCAGTGGAAGAGATCACACAGGAACACGTGAATGCGAATCTTGCCGAAATCTATCGGGATGTCCTCTTTGAGGAGATGATCAAGCCGGAGCTGGCAGGGCATTTGTCGCGCCTGATTTTTGCCAGAGAACTTGCGGTGACGGAGCCGGGGATGAAACGCGTTCTCGTGTTGCAGGAGCAGTTTCGCGCGCCGTTTGAATACGCGATTGAAAACGGGCGCGCCTATCCCTGTATCTATACGGAGCATTGCACTGTTTTCCTTGAAAATGCTGCAGGAGAACGTACGCTGGTGGATCCGGAGCGTCTGAAGCCGTTGATGAATGAGACCGCCTATATTCCGATGATTCGGAATTTCGTGGATCGTAATTTATCTTTCCTCATCTATCTGGTGGAGGGAAAACGGCATTATGTGGTTGTGGATCACAGCAATGCGGATCTGTGCAGGGCGCTTGTGGATGCGGATGAGATTCAGGAGAGTTTCAAGAGTGATATCAGGATCGGACTGTTGCATTTCTATTATGACAATGATCAGATGAATGTTCTGGATGATTTTCTGACGGAGATCAAGGTGAAGGATTTGAGCAGGAAGGATCGTGCGGAACTGGTCAGCTTCTACGTGCGCAGGAGTATGTATGAGGAAGCTTACGAAGTGCTCACGATCTACGGTGCGGAGGAGGTCAGCGCCAAGACCTGTGTCAAGATCTGCTCCCAGATGGTGCAGCAAAAGGAACTGCTTCCCGATGTGATGCTCATTAAACTCTGCTATCACGCGTTCCAGCACGGGAAATATGACTCCATGACATTGAAGTATCTGGTGGAGAATTTCGAAGGACTCACAAAGGAACTGCGGGATCTGTGGAAGGCGGCGAATCAGTTCGAGGTCGACTGCTATGCGCTGACTGAGAAACTGATCATACAGATGCTTTATACGCGGACGACGGTCGGCGAAAAGGAAGCCATCTTCGCGGCATATCTGGGAATGGGCGCTTCGACGAGGGTGGAACTGGCGTACCTTTCCTACTGCGCCTTTGATTATTTCTCCAAGGAGCGGCTGACGGATGCGTCGGTCTTCGAGCATCTGCTGGACAATTACCGCTGCGGCGAACCGCTGAATGATGCCTGCAGGCTGGCGTTGCT
>CAZNCH010000016.1:0-2003 GCA_964571555.1 uncultured Lachnospiraceae bacterium
GTCAAGCGCATAAACAGAGACGTCTTAATTCGGTATTTGGTTTTGAAGGTTCAAAGCCTCGGGAAATCTTCCCGGGGTTTTTTATTTGAAAATGTTGGAAGTTTCGATTCGAATTTTGATTAAAGTCCTGATGGCAGTTATGCCTGCGGTTTCTTCATAAAAAGTGAAATTGTTGCTTAATTTTAGTTTTTTTTTCTTATTTATGTGATATAATTGCAAATGAGATATGATATATCTACGGGAAGTATATTATTTGGGCAGAGGTGAAGGTATGGATACAAAGATTCTATTAGAGAATGGGACGAATGAACTCGAGATTCTTGAATTCACGTTGGGAGATTATTCCTACGGTATCAATGTTGCGAAGATTCGGGAGATCATCCCTTATGCGCCGGTCACTCCGGTACCGAATGCACACCCAAGTGTGGAGGGAATCTTTATGCCGCGCGGAACGATGATTACGGCGATCAGCCTTCGTAATGCCCTTCAAATGGGAGATTCCAAGCCCGGCGGTTTGTTTATCGTTACCAATTTCAATCAACTGGATGTGGCGTTCCATGTAGATATGGTTGTTGGCATCAACAGAGTATCCTGGACGGATATCATTAAGCCGGACAGTACGATCAACAGTGATACGGACGGCGTTTCCACAGGCGTTCTGAAGCTGGAAGACAGACTGGTTATTATTCTTGATTTTGAGAAGATTGTTGCGGATATCAGCCCCGAAACAGGACTGCGGATGTCGGAGATCGACTCTCTGACCGACAGGGAGCGCAATTCCGTGCCGATTCTGATTGCAGAAGATTCCCATCTTCTGAACAAGTTGCTTGCCGATGCCCTGACAAAATCGGGTTATGTAAATCTTACCAGAGTGGAGAACGGACAGGAAGCCTGGGATTACATTCAGGATGCGCAGAAGAAGGGCAAATTAAAGGAACGTGTACAGCTTGTCATAACCGATATTGAGATGCCCCTGATGGACGGACATCATCTGACACATTTAATCAAGTCCAATTCCGATACGGAACATCTTCCGGTGGTGATTTTCTCATCCCTTATGAATAAGGAAATGAAGTTGAAGGGTGAAGCGCTTGGTGTAGATGCGCAGTTGTCCAAGCCGGAGATCGGAAATCTTGTTATGACCATCGATCAGCTTCTTGGCAGATAATTGAAACGAACAGATGGGGTCGGTGGTACCGACCCCATTTTTTATGGTGACGGCGACCAAAAGACATTTATTTTTTACGTTCCTTATGATAGACTAATAAATAGTATTTTGCGATATTCCGTGGAGGAGCACGATGAGTTCGACAGAAGAATATCTTGATAACCTGTTACGCAGCGTCATGGGTCATGCGGCGGGGAAGAATCCCGAAGAAGAGAATAAAAACGAGTCTGTGACAAATGAGAAGCCGGAGATTTCCGCTTCCATTGTATCAGAGGAGCCAGAGAAGACACCCGAAGTGTTGGATATCGGTCTGGACCGTCTGACGCGCGACCTTGCGCTTTCTTATGAAGACTCGGCATTTTCGGAGTTGCTTGCCGCAGAGGGCGGGGAAGATGTGGATGAGGACATCAGCAATCTTTTGAAGTCCATCGAAGAAATGAATACACCGCTGGATGATGCGGCGTCTGAGGATGGTTCTGATGAGAATGCGACTTTTTCGGAAGCCGCGGAAACTGTCGTTCCGGAATCTTCGGACTTTGGTTCAGTTGTGCCCGAAGAGGAAGACACCGAAGAGGAGGAAGCCGAAGCGATTGCATTCAAGGACATTGAATTTGACGACAATCAGTTTGAAGATATTGCGTCGGCGGAGCCTGCTCTGACAGAGACAGATCATTCGGAAATCGAAAGCCCTAAGAACGAAAGTCTTGAAATCGATAGTTCAGAAATCGGCAGTTCAGAAGTCTTTGGTTCGGAGATCGAAACCGCATTCTCTGAGGCTGACGCGTATGAAACCGCAGAGTTTGAAGATGCAGGACTCGAAGATACAGGACTCGAA
>CAZNCH010000016.1:2103-23108 GCA_964571555.1 uncultured Lachnospiraceae bacterium
CAGGACTCGAAGATACAGGACTCGAAACGGAAATCAATCTTGATGATGTGAATCTGACGGAATTGCTGTCGAGTCTGGATGAGGATTCGGAGTTATCCGAAATCGGGAATCTTCTGCAGATGGAGGAGAGTCATGAGGTGGTGGATGATTCTCTGTTGAACCAACCGGAGGAAACTGATTTCTCCAATCCCGATATGTCCGGCGTTGAGGCGCCGCTTTCGGAAGATGTTCCGGAAGATGAGGCGGATTCCGGCAAGGGTAAGGGCAAGAGGAAGCGGAAGAAGAAAGAGAAAAAGGAGAAAGAAGAGAAAGCCGGTTTCTTCTCTCGCATGATGGACGTCCTGACAAAGGATCTTGACGGTGAGGAAGAAGAACCGGAGCATGAGAACAAACAGGTCTTCGAAGAAAGCGCGGTGGATTTCGCAGCAGAAACCGCGGCAGAGAATCAGAAGATCATTGAAGAGATGGACGGTGAGGAAGCGTCCGAAGAGAGCAAGGCGAAAAAGGGCAGGAAGGTCAAAAAGAAAAAAGAAAAGAAGGTCAAGGTCAAAGCGGAACCTGTGTTTGATGAGGCCCAGACGAAGAAACTTCCGGTCAGGAAGGTGATCGCAATTTGCGCACTCTGTTTTTCACTCGGAATCATTATTACAGTGATCACTTACCTGATCCCGTATTACAAAGATACGAAGGAAGCGCAGTCTTTCTATGATAACGGGAATTATGCCCAGACCTATACCGCGCTGAAAGGTCACAACCTCAACAAGAAACAGCAGGAGATTTATGACAAGTCTGTTGTGATCATGAAGGAAAAGCGCAAACTGGATTCCTACGAGAAATACATGAAGTTGAAAATGCCGGCGCAGGCGCTTGATGCGCTGCTGCAGGGACTGAAAAATGCGGAAGAATATGCGCCTTATGCGGAGCAACTCGGCGTTGCCGATCAGTTCAATGAATATCGGCTTCAGATTGAAGAGAAAGTGAGCAAAACCTTCGGACTTGACCTTGAGACGGCATATCAATGGTCTAAGATCGAGGATCCGCAGGAATATTCCGAAAATGTCTATCGCTTCCTGATGGAAAAATTTGCGGTGATTGAGGATTGGGATTCCGTGCCGGAGAGCAGTGTGGGAGAGAATCCCGTGATTCAGGGAGAGGAAGAAGAATTTACGGAATGATAGCAATCATTGATTATGACGCCGGAAATATGAAGAGCGTGGAAAAGGCGTTGCAGTTGTTGAAGCAGGACGTTATTGTCACCAAGAACCGTGATGAGATCTATCAGGCGGATCACGTGATTTTACCGGGTGTAGGCGCGTTTGGGATGGCAATGCGGCAGATTCGTGATCATCATTTGGAGGATGTCATTCATACGGTGGCGGATTCAGGGAAGCCGTTTATCGGCATCTGTCTCGGCATGCAGCTTTTGTTTGAATCAAGCGAAGAGAGCCCGGGCGTTACCGGACTCGGAATCCTGAAAGGGAAGATCAGACGGATTCCCGAGGGAGCGTCCTTTAAGATTCCTCATATCGGGTGGAACTCGCTTCAGATCCGCAAGGGAGACAGATTGTTTGCCGGTATCCCCGCGGAGTCTTATGTCTATTTCGTACATTCCTACTATCTTGCGGCACAGGATCCGACAGTGGTTGCGGCAACGACGGAATATAATGCGACAATTCATGCGGCGGTGGAGCATGGAAATATCATGGGGTGTCAGTTCCATCCGGAGAAAAGTTCTTCGGTCGGACTGCGGATGCTGCAAAATTTCGTGAGTCTGTAGTCCGATGTATCTGATTTTCACCCGAAATCCCTTCGAAAAGAGGTCAAGATGCATACGAAACGAATCATTCCCTGCCTGGATGTGAAGGACGGACGGGTCGTTAAGGGAGTCAATTTTGAGAATTTAAGAGATGCGGGAGACCCGGTGGAAATCGCCGGCGTCTATGATGCGGCGGGGGCGGATGAACTTGTTTTTCTGGACATCACCGCCAGTTCCGACGCAAGAGCAACCGTGGTCGATATGGTGCGCGCCGTAGCGGAGAAGGTTTTTATTCCGTTTACCGTGGGGGGCGGTATCCGAACGGTGGATGATTTCAAACTGCTGTTAAGAGAAGGCGCTGATAAAATCAGCATCAATTCGGCGGCGATCAATACCCCGAGGCTCATTTCGGATGCTGCGGATAAGTTCGGCAGTCAATGCGTCGTTGTTGCTATCGATGCAAGGAGAAGAGAGGACGGCAGCGGCTGGAATATCTATAAAAACGGCGGACGAATTGATGTGGGGATCGATGCGATTGAATGGGCAGGGAGAGTGACACAACTCGGTGCCGGCGAAATTCTGCTGACCAGCATGGATGCGGACGGAACCAAGGCGGGATATGATCTGGAACTGATCAGACAGGTTTCCGAAATCGTTTCCGTTCCGGTGATTGCATCCGGCGGCGCGGGCAGCAGGGAACATTTCTACGATGTGCTGACAAAAGGACATGCCGACGGGGCGCTGGCGGCGTCGCTCTTTCATTATAAGGAACTGGAAATTACCGATCTGAAGAAATACTTGCAGGACAGAGGTGTTTCCGTCAGACTCTAAAACTGTGAATCGTAGGTGGAGAGCGTTGTGGCTGCAATCTGTAATGACTGGCTGAAACCGCTGCAGGCGGAATTTTCCAAGCCGTATTATAAAGAACTATATTTCAAGGTGAAAGAGGAGTATCGATCGGGCGCCGTTTATCCGAATCCGGACGATATTTTTGCGGCTTATGAATTGACGGAACTATCCAAGGTGAAGGTCGTGATTCTGGGACAGGATCCGTATCATGAATACGGACAGGCCCATGGGCTGTGCTTTTCCGTGAAGCCCGAGGTGGAGATCCCGCCGTCGCTGGTCAATATTTATCAGGAATTGCAGGATGATCTCGGCTGTGAGATTCCGAATAACGGCTATCTTGAGAAGTGGGCGAGGCAGGGGGTGCTGCTCTTGAATACGGTGCTGACGGTACGGGCGCATCAGGCGAATTCCCATCGGGGAATCGGTTGGGAGAGGTTCACGGATGCAACGATACAGATTCTGAATCGACAGGATCGCCCCATTGTCTATCTGCTCTGGGGCAAGCCGGCACAGCAAAAGGGAAGTATGCTTACGCATCCGAAACATCTGATCTTAACCGCGCCGCATCCGAGTCCGCTTTCAGCGTACCGCGGATTCTTCGGCTGCAGGCATTTCAGCAAGACCAATCATTTTTTGATTGAAAACGGATTATCCCCGATCGACTGGCAGATCGAGAATGTTTAGACAGGAGAGATTATGAATAAAACAGCTGCTACGCTGCTGAAAATATGTATCGGTACGATTCTGGTCGCCGGAATTCTGGTTGGCGTTTATTACGGCGTCACCTATTATTCCGATGCGAATCGGATGGCGGAGATATTGAAGATCGGCAATGACTGTATGGCGACGGAAGATTATCTTGGCGCCATTGAAGCCTATCATGAAGCGCTTGTCTACGATAAAGAGAATGCGGATGTCAAAACAACCATCGCACACGCCTATGTGAAACTGGGCGGGCTGTATGGCGAGAGCGATGAGGCGGTTGACGCGTATCAGAACGCGTTGCAGTATGATGCAACCAACCGGAGCGCTTACTGGGGCGTCGCCAATATTTTCGAAGCCAGGGGCGATGAGGATAACATGTTGGTTGCGCTGAATACCGGATTTGACAATACCGGCGATGAGAATATGCGCGCGAAGGCGGATCGTATTCTGGAGGAACGGGAGCGGATCCGCCGTGAGGAAGAAGAACAGGCAAGAGAGGAAGCGGAATTGGCTGCGATCAAGGAAGCGCACGACGCGATTCTCTCCAAGGTATTCGAGAGGTTTGAAACAGGGAAACTCGACGATGTGAAGGAAGTTCTTCGGATGGATGAGGTAAAGCAGCTCGCAGATGAGATTGTCAGCAAAGAGACTTCTTTCTATTACGGAGAGGAAGATGCTGACGGCAATCGGAACGGAAAAGGGCTTGCCGTTTATATGGACGGCTATTATTATTACGGCAGCTGGAAGAACAATGTGAGAAGCGGCAAGGGAATCTGGATGCGTGCGGTTTATACCGATGCGTCTGCAATGGGATCCTTTATTTATGACGGCGAGTGGAGCGATGACGCACCGAACGGGCGCGGAAGCGCAACCTCGAATTTCTATAAGGATAAGATTTCGGATGCGGAACTGGTGAAGCAGGTGATCACAGGGGAGTATTCGAACGGCTGCGAGAACGGGAAGATGGAGTTGAACGGAGTGACGAAATCCGGAAAGAGCGTGAGATATCAGTACACAGCCGCCGACGGGATCGCAGAGAAAAGCGGGAAAGAGGATTCCGGAATCAAGGGGCAATATGTCATTGCAAAGTCTTCCGACGGGAAATCCAACCTGACTTCCGACGGATCGAAACGCGGCGTAGAGGGATTCTTAGAATCAATGTGATCGGAGGAGAAAGTTATGATGAGACTGGCAATTTTGGGATACGGCAACCTTGGGAAAGGCATTGAGGCTGCCATCAGACAGAACTCGGACATGGAACTCATCGGGGTCTTTACCCGCCGTGATCCGAAGACGGTGAAAGTACTGACCGGGGTACCTGCTTACCCTGCACAGGATCTGCTGAAAATGAAGGATCAGATTGATGTGCTGATGCTCTGCGGCGGTTCGGCGACGGATCTGCCGAAACAGACGCCGGAGTATGCAAAGTATTTCAATGTTATTGACAGTTTTGATACGCATGCCAAAATCCCCGCGCATTTTGCGGCGGTGGATGCAGCGGCAAAGGAGAGCGGACATGTTGCGATGATTTCCGTCGGTTGGGATCCGGGCATGTTTTCCCTGAATCGTCTCTATGCAAATGCGATCCTTCCAGACGGCAAGGACGAAACGTTCTGGGGCAAGGGCGTGAGTCAGGGACATTCCGATGCAATCAGAAGAATTGACGGCGTGATCGACGGAAAGCAGTACACGATTCCCGTGGAAGCGTCGCTTACCGCTGTCAGAAACGGTGAGGAACCGGAACTGACCACCAGACAGAAGCATTTCAGGGAGTGCTTTGTGGTTGCGGAAGACGGCGCCAATTTGGAAAGAATCGAGCGCGAGATCAAGAATATGCCGAATTACTTCGCGGATTATGATACGACGGTACATTTTATTTCGCAGGAAGAACTGAATCGTGACCATGCCGGAATCCCGCACGGCGGTTTTGTCTTCCGCAGCGGCAGAACCGGTCTTGATCTTCAGAACCGTCATCTGATTGAATACAGTTTGAAGCTGGATTCCAATCCGGAATTCACCGGCAGCGTGCTGACGGCTTATGCCAGAGCGGTCTGTCGCATGGCGAAGGAAGGCATGCGGGGGTGTAAGACCGTCTTTGATGTGGCTCCGGCGTATTTGAGCCCGCTTAGCGGCGATGAGATCAGAGCGAGGCTGCTGTGAAATGGAAGAGATCGCGTAAGATCTGCGTGAAATTCGGTTGAATTTCGGATTCCCGTGTGATAAGATAGTCAAGTGTGATGAGAAACACACAGGCGGATGTGGCGGAATGGCAGACGCAGCAGACTCAAAATCTGCCGTAGGTGACTATGTACGGGTTCAAGTCCCGTCATCCGCAGAGACAAAAGAGGTGGCTAAACTAAGTGATTTCAATAGTTTAGCCCTTTTTGTTTAGGGATAGACCTATTATGATATTGGCAGGAGATGAGGATGTTTCGAATTGCGAGGGAAGAGGATGTTGCGGCGGTTGTGCGGCTCTATGAAAAGGCGATAGACGGGGAAGAAGCGGGAACGCCGCAGATCGGGTGGCTGCGAGGCGTCTATCCGACACTGGAGACTGCGAGGAAAGCGTTTTGGGAGCAGGATCTCTACGTGTACGAAGAAGACGGTTTGATTCTGGCGAGCGCCATCATCAATCAAGAGCAGCCGGACAGTTATGCAGAGGGAAAATGGAGTGCGTCCTGCGATGTGCAGGATGTTTATGTACTGCATACGCTTGTCGTCGATTCGACGGCAAAGGGGCGCGGCATCGGTCGGCGGTTCGTTGCTTTCTATGAAGAATGCGCGAGGACGGCGGGCTGTTCGTATCTCAGAATGGATACGAATGAGATCAATCAACCTGCCAGAGCCCTGTATGCTTCGCTCGGATACAACGAGGTCGATGTGGTTCCGTGTGATTTCAACGGAATCAAAGGAATCCGTCTGGTGTTACTGGAGAAGCGGCTTGGGGCGTGAGGATTCGGCGTCGTCCGTCCGCTGATACGCTTGCGAAAACTCTTTAAATCTATTATTATGAAGATAATGTGATGATTGGAGGAGAGTCTGGAGTGAATGAGATCACAGGCGGTCTGCAACTTGCGGAGCAGTTCTTTCATACCTATGGCGAGCCGATGCTGAGAGACGAATTTCCGGAACTTCTGCCGTATCTGGCGGCAGGGCTGGCAGGAAGCGGATCGGAATGTTTCGGTTTCGATGATGAGGTCTCAAGAGACCATGATTATGAGCCCGGTTTCTGTATTTGGATCGGTGAGGAAGCTGTGGTGGATTCCCGCGCGGAATTCAAACTGGAACGTGCCTATGCGCATCTTCCGATGGAGTATTCCGGTATCAAGAGAAGTCTGTTAAGTCCTGTCGGTGGGAGCCGACACGGGGTGATTCGGGCTTCTGCTTTTTTTGTATCCAAATGCGGAAGTCCCGACGGGATCCTGACGCCGGAGCAGTGGTTGGCAGTGCCGGAGGCCAGTCTGTCGGAAGCCGTAAACGGCAAGGTGTTTCTGGATGAGGGCGGATGGATGCGTGATATCAGAAACCGTCTTGCCTATTATCCGGCGGAAATCAGACGGAAGAAGATGGCGGGCTATCTGTTGCTGATGAACCAAGCCGGACAGTACAATTATGAGAGATGTTTACAGCGCGGCGAGACCGGTGCGGCGCAGTTTGCGGTGCATACTTTTGTCGACGCCTGTATGCATGTGATTTTTACATTGAATCGGAAATATATGCCCTATTACAAGTGGAGTTTCCGTGCGATGCGTGAACTGGAGATTCTGGGGGATCTCTCCGATACGCTGGAATTTCTGATCTCTTCCGACAATTCCGAGCGGAATGCCGTGTTAAAAGTTGAGATGATCGCGGATCTGGTGAGCCTTGTGATCGGAGAATTGCAGAAGCAGGAACTGACCGAGGCGATCTGTCAGGATCTGGAGAAACACGCTTATTCGGTTAATGACGGGATTGCAGACGCCACGCTTCGCAACATGCATATTCTTGCGGGGGTATAGTTTCGATGGACATGGGACGTGTGTTGAAGAAGTTGGACGCCTATCTTGCGGCAGATGATCAGACGGGCGCGGAGCGGCACTTGAATTACTGGCTGATGGAAGCGGAATACGAACATGATGTACGTGGAAAATATACGATTCTGAACGAATTGATCGGGCTTTACCGCAAGAATGATATGCGGGAAAAGGGTCTGGCGGCGATTGCGCAGACCGCGTCCTGCATGGAGACGCTTTGCATTGCGGAAACGGTTAGCGCTGCAAGCGGATATATCAACATGGCGACTGCATACAAAGCGTTCGATGCGCCGGAAGAAGCGCTCTCCCTCTATGAGAAGGCGCGTGAACTGCTGGAATTTGCGCAGGATGGTGAGGAAGTGAAGGCAGAAGAGGCTGCGCAGTTCGGGGCGCTCTATAATAATATGGCGGTGACGCTCGGAAGTCTCTCACGTACGGAAGAAGCGCTTTTACTCTATGAGAAAGCGCTGCAATTGATGATAAAGGTGCCGGGAAGCGAACCGGAGCTTGCGGTGACGTATCTCAATATGGCGGAACTGGTGGAAGCGGCGTATGGACCGGAAGCCGGCGGAGAGAAAATCACGGCATATCTGGAAGCGGCCGCGGCTCTGATGGGGAAGGAGAGCATTCCGCGGGACGGGCATTATGCCTTTGTTGCGGAGAAGACGGCACCCGGTTTCCGCTATTACGGGTATTTCGCCTTTGCGAAGCAACTGGAAGAGGAAGCGGCGAAGATTCGCGCCGCGGCAGCAGGAGAACTGTAGTTAAGAAACCGAAGAGAGGGCGGTTATGAAGAAAAAACTGACAATTACCGAAATGATTTTTGTGGCAAGTATGCTGTTCGGCATGTTTTTCGGTGCGGGGAACCTGATTTTCCCTGTACTGATGGGACAGATGGCAGGGGAAAACGTATGGCCTGCGATCTGGGGCTTCCTGATTACGGGCGTGGGACTTCCGCTGATGGCGGTGGCTGCACTCGGCATGAGCGGCTGCGACGGGCTGTTTGAACTGGGACTCAAGGTGAACCGCGGCTACAGTTTGTTTTTCACCTGCGCATTGTATTTGACGATCGGTCCATTTTTCGCGATTCCGAGGTGCGCAACGGTTTCCTATGCAATCGGGATTACTCCGTTTGCCGGTGAAGATTCGTGGATCTGGCTGCTGGTGTTCTCTTTGATTTTCTTCCTGGTCGTGCTGTGGTTCTCGCTCCATCCGGGCGGGATCCTTACCTGGGTCGGTAAAATTCTGAACCCGATTTTCCTTGTATTTCTGTTTATTCTGGTGGTTTCGGCGCTGACCAATCCGATGGGAAGGATCGGCGGAACCGCTGTCGCGCAGGACTATGCCTCAAATGTACTCATGAAGGGCTTCTATGAGGGCTATAACACGATGGATGCGCTTGCAGGGCTTGCCTTCGGTATCATTGTGGTGACCGTCATCAAGGATCTCGGCATTACCGAGGAAGGCGACATCGCGATGAATACCTTAAAGTCCGGATTTTTCAGCTGTTTGCTCATGGGAATCATCTATATGATGCTGGCAGTGATGGGGGCGCAGAGCCGCAACCTGTATGAGGTCAGCAGTAACGGCGGCGCGGCGCTGGCACTCGTTGCGGAGCATTATTTCGGTAAATTCGGCGCGATTCTGCTTGCGCTCATTGTTACTTTCGCCTGTCTGAAAACCGCCATCGGGCTGGTTACCAGTTGCGCCCAAACTTTCAGCGGCATGTTTCCGAATGCTATGGGCGACAAAGCATGGACATACCTGTTTACCGCCTTTTCGTTTTTGGTTGCAAACCTCGGTCTCAACCAGATCATTCAGTTCTCCATTCCGGTGCTGATTTTCCTGTATCCGCTTTCGATCGTCCTGATCGTGCTGGCTCTGTTCGACAAGATCCACCATGGCGGGACGTTGGTATACGGTCTGCCGTTATACTGTACCCTTCCGTTTGCATTGCTGGATTGCTATAATTCGCTCCCGTTGCCGGAGACTGCAACCGCTGCAACGAAAGCGATTGCGTTGGCGCTTCCTCTGGGTTCTCTCGGTCTTGGCTGGATGCTGCCCGCTGCGATCGGCTTCGTGATCGGTTTCCTGCTTCAGAAACGGAAACCGGTATGAAGAAATTAAAATTCATCTATCACCCGAAGGCGGGGAAGGCGAAGATTCGGATCCGTCTTGCGGACATTCTTGACCTTTTCGCGCGCAGTGGCTATGAGATCACGGCTGCGCCGACGCAGGCGCGAGGTGATGCCGAAATTATGGCAAAGGAACTGCCCGACGGCTATGATTTGCTTGTGGTGAGCGGCGGTGACGGAACATTGGACGAGGTGGTGGCAGGACTGATGATTGCAGGGAAACGTGTTCCCATCGGTTATATCCCTGCCGGAAGCACGAATGACTTCGGACGCAGCCTGAAACTGCCCAAACGAATGGATAAGGCGGCGGAGATTGCCTTGTACGGTCGGGATTTTTGTTGCGACGTCGGCAAATTCAACGAGGGTTATTTCGTCTATGTGGCTGCATTCGGGATTTTTACGGATGTGACCTATGCAACGCCGCAGGAGACGAAGAACCGCCTCGGCTACGGCGCTTATCTGATCGAGAGTGCAAAGCGTTTGAGCGAGATCAAGACGTTTCATTTGCGTGTGACTTCAGAGAAGGAAGTGTTTGAGGGGGATTTCCTCGCGGGCATCGTATCAAATTCCAAGATCGTCGGCGGTATCCGCGCTCTGTCCGGTCCGGATGTATCTTTAGATGACGGCGTCTTCGAGGTGCTGTTGATCAAGGTTCCGCCGACCATTCTGGAATGGAATGAGACGCTCCTTGCCCTGGCGGATCGCAGGGTGCAGTCGGAGTATGTGATCTCGTTCCATACGACCAAAGTGCTCTTTGACAGCACGGTTAAGATCGCATGGACGCTGGACGGAGAGTTCGGCGGCGAGTCCCGGTATGCGGAGATTTCGGTGGTTCCGAAAGCAATTGACATCCGCATCCCATAAATCACTGCAAGTACAGCGCCAAGGCTCAATCCCTTACTTCAAATGCAACAGACTGTGTGCCGACAGAGAGGAGATACTCACCGGAGTTAAGATGCAGTTCTTCTAAGTCAAGCGTAGTCACAGCAAGACCGTTATCGTCGGCAGTCGGCTCCTGCGTAAAGCGACCGGTCGCAATGACGGAGGAATCGGAAGAGGGCTTGGTCAGAACATATTCAAAATCGCGAATATTGATCGAATCTGTTGCATTCGAATCTGTCCCTTTTAAATCTGTCCCGTCCGCATCCGCAATGCGCTGCATGCGGAGCGTTAAGAGACCGTTTTGATAGTCCGCCCGTACCAGATCGAAGTTTGCGATGAGCGCTTCTTTTGCGGCATCGCTATCCGCTTTGGCTGCCGCATCGTCATACATTGGCATTTCCGCCGTTTCTTCGACGGTTTCCATATCATCCCAACTATCAAAATCATCAAAATCATCATACGGCATTGTCGTATCCGCAGACTCGGATGAGGATGCCGCGCTGCTGGCAGCCGCATCACTCATGCCTGCAGTGTTCTTCGGACGATTCAGGCTGAGGACGCCGGGGAGTATCAGACCGAAGATGAGGAGCGCACAGGCGGCTGCAGGCAAGAGGATCGTCAGAAGACGCTTGCGTTTTATGTAAACCAATCGACCGGGATCCGTCCGTGGAAAATCCGTCTTCCTGGTCTGATGTTCCTGTTTTGGATCGATCGCGGCTTCGGCAATGTAGGAAGGATCGATGTTTGTCAGCGCATCCATGAGTTCATTCGGTTTCATAGCACATATCCCTCCCGTTCCAAATAGTCCTTCAGTCTCTTGCGAAGCCGGAAAAGGGAAGATTTCACGGCGGCTTCGGACATCGAGAGTTCTTCGGCGATGACGGAGAGCGAATCCACATAGAAATAGCGTCTTAAGAAGAGGATTCGGTTCTCGGACGTCAGTCCCTTGAGAAATTCGTTCAGATGCTCGGTTAAAAGGTTCCTGTCAACGGCTTCTTCCGTGGCAGTGCCGCCGGCGACTTCCAGGAGTTCATCCAGCGCTACGGGCAATTCGCCCGACCCGCGCTTTATCGAGTGCGCTTTTCGGTAACGGTCGAGCGCATGATTCCTCACAATGGCTGCCAGAAAGGATTGCAGGAGATGCGGGCGTTCTTCCGGCATGGAGTTCCAGGCGGAAAGATAGGTGTCGTTCAGACATTCTTCCGCATCTTCGGCGTTTTCCACGATGTTCTTTGCAATGGTTCTGCAATAACGCCCGTATTTTATTCCTGTTTCCGTAATTGCGCTTTCATTTCTTGCCCAATATAGGTCAATGATCTCGTAATCCTGCATCCTTTTTGGCGGCGGATTCTACAGCATTTCAATCAGATCCGCGAACTCCTTTTGATATTCGTTCCTGAGGTTTAACTTGGAAACCTGTTTAACGACATCTGTTATTGAAAGTTTCCCGATGTGTGGCGAGCGGTTCAGAATCATTCCGCATTCGGCAACATAGGCTGCAAACAGTGTATCACCGGTCGGCGTTTTGGTATAGCATTCTTTGCTGATCGGATAGGTGAGCAGTTCGGATTTCTCACCGGCGGGCTGTTTGTAACGAATAGAGAGCGTCATCCATTCATTCGATGTTGTGGCGATATCCGAAAGGGTTGCCTTCTGGTAGCGAAGTGACGTCGGATCATCCGCTGATTTCTCATGCAGTCTGACTTCGTAGAGAATCGTCACGGTATGACCGCTCCCGATTTCGCCGCCGTCTTTTTCGTCATCATGAAAGTCGGAGGCTGCCATAGTTCTGTTCTCGTAACCGATCTGACGGTATTCCGCCACATAGTTTGGATTGAATTCAATCTGGAACTTCACGTCTTTGGCTACGGTAAAGAGCGTGGAGTTGAATTCGTCAATGAGGACTTTCTTCGCTTCACGCAGACAGTCAATATAGGAATAGTTGCCGTTGCCCTTGTTTGCAAGTGTTTCCAAAATCGCTTCGTTGTAATTATCGCTGCCAAACCCTAGAACGGAGAGATATACGCCGCTTTCTTTTTTGTGGCTGATCAGATATTCAAGCGATTCCACCGAAGTGACGCCGACATTCAGATCGCCGTCGGTCGCCATAATGACGCGGTTGTTCCCGCCGCGGATGAAGTATTTCTCCGCCAGTTTGTAGGCGGTTTCGATGCCGTCTCCGCCGTTGGTGGAGCCGCCTGCGGTCAGTCGGTTGACGGCATGTTTAATCATGCTGTGCTTATCTCCGGAAACGCCTGCAATGACAACATCAGAGGACGATGCGTAGGTCACGATGGAAACGCGATCGTTTTCATCCAGTTGATCCACAAGTTCGCTGATACCCATCTGCAGAAGCGGCAGTTTGTCATAGTCGTTCATCGAACCGGAAATATCGATCAGGAAGACAATATTGGAAGAGATGCCGGCAGTGTTTTTGATTTCTTTTGCCTTGATTCCCAGATTCACAAGTTTCGTTTCCCTGTTCCAGGGACAGTCAATGATCGATGCGTTTACGCCGAACACGTCGCCGTACTTCGGTTCTTGGTATGGATAGTTAAAGTAGTTCACGAGTTCTTCCGTGCGGATCGAACCTGCCGGAATCTCATTCAGACGATAGCCGTCATTCACCATCCGGCGGAAACTTGCATAACTGGCGGTATCGACGTCTGCACCGAAGGTGGAGAGGGGAGAAGCGATCGTGTTTTGAAACGCATTCTCCTTGACCGTGCGATAGGTTTTCTGGCGGAAGCCGTCGTTGCCATAGTAATCCGGATCGGGGTATGGCATGCAGGCGATGCCATCGCTTTCGTTAAACGCGATACCGTATGCGGCTTCCTTGGCAGTATCGCTGTTGCCAGTGTAACCGTCATAACTGTTGTCGTAGCCGAGATGATTATTGTCATGGCCAAAATCATAAGTATTATCATAATCATCGTCGTAATCGCAGCTTGTCGGAGTTTCAGCGGCGTCGTCTGCGGTATCGTACAATGTAATGGAAGAATCATATTCCGGTGCGGTGCTTACGCTTCCTTCTTTTTCGATCCATTCGGGCACATCTGCGGTCGCCGTCTGACAACCCGTGAGCGCTGTCGTGCTCATGATCCCTGCAAGTATCCATGCAATCATTCTCTTTTTCATTTTGTTTCCTCCGTTTTTGTTTTCTTTTTCATTTTTTTATTTTTTTTTTGTTGCTGCTATCGTTGCCAATTTTTTCTTGCTTCTTTCTTTTCTCTCGGCTTCTTTTTTGACTTCGCTTTGGGTTTTGTTGCTTCCTGTTTGTTTCTTTTTTGCTTTGTTTGTTTCATTTTTCTGCATTGTGCGTGTTGCATGGTTCGTTTTTTCGGGGAGTGCGGCGGTTTGATTTTCCGCCCTCTACCTCAATAGACGTAAAAGAATCAAAAAGGTTTCAAAAAATTTGTGTGCAGAATGCATCTACCGTATTTGATCGAATTTTGTTAGAATAATAAGCGGATCGATTGGTTTGATCAGGCTGAAACATTAGGGAAGACAGAGGATTTTCATTATGATGCATGTGTGTTTGTTAAATAATTCATTTCCGCCCGTGATTGACGGCGTCGCGAATGTGGTGGTCAACTATGCGAAAATTATGACTGACGAGAACCTTGCGCAGGTACTTGTGGGTACGCCGCGTTATCCGAATACGGATTATGAGGCTTATCCTTATCGGGTTGTGCCTTACCAGAGCGTGAACACCTCGAAATTCGTGAACGGATACAGGACGGGTAACCCGCTGGTGGCGCGGGAATTGAAGGAGATAGATGACTGGCGCCCGGATCTGATTCATACGCATTGTCCGGTGGTGTCCACCTATATTGCAAGACAATTACGGACGCGGAACGAAGCGCCGATCGTATTCACTTACCATACGAAGTTCGATGTGGATATCGCGCGTGCCGTGAAGGCGAAAATGCTGCAGAAAGAGTCGGTTCATGCCCTTGTGACTAACATTGAAGCCTGTGACGAGGTCTGGGTGGTCAGCGAAGGCGCAGGTGAGAATTTGAAATCTCTCGGTTATGAGGGCGAGTATCGTGTTGTCAGCAATGGGGTGGATTTCCCGCGCGGGCGCGTGGATGAGGAAAAGGTTGCCGAAGTGACTGCAGATTATGACCTTCCAAAAGAGTTGCCGACCTTTCTTTTCGTCGGAAGAATGATCAACTATAAGGGACTCCCGATCATTTTGGATGCGCTTTCGCGCCTGCACCGTGACGGTGTGGATTTTCGAATGATTTTTGTCGGCAGCGGTCCCGATCTTGAAGCGAGTCGGAAAAAGGCGGAAGCACTCGGACTCAACAGTGAAAACGGCGCTTCCAAGTGCGTGTTTGTCGGCGCCGTGTCCGACCGTGAGCAGCTGCGCGCCTGGAATTCGAGAGCCGATTTGTTCCTGTTTCCGTCCGGTTACGATACCAACGGCATCGTTGTGCGGGAGGCTGCAGCCTGCGGGCTTGCGAGCGTACTCATTCAGGGTTCCTGCGCGGCAGAGGGCGTTACGGACAGAAGAAACGGTTTTCTCATTCAGGAAAATGCGGAGAGTATGTATCTGCTCCTAAAAGAACTTGCTGGGCAGCAGGCGCGAATGCATGAAGCCGGTGAAAAGGCGATGGAAGAGATCTATATTTCATGGGAAGACAGCGTGCATGCCGCGTATGAGCGCTATCAGGTTATCATTGAGAATAAAAAGGCGGGACGATATCATACCAAACGCCACAAATTCGCAGGGAACCTCATGCTCTTAACGGATGATCTGCTTCTGGAGACAAGAGCACTTCTGGATATGCCGATGCGTCTCTTTGATAATATGCTGGATAATGTGGATGAATTCGGTTTTCGGGAGAGCAGGGAGGAGAGCGGGGAATTCAGGAAGTCCCTCACAGAGAATTACGAAGCTCTGCATGAAGAATCCGTGCGGCAGAGACGCAAGGTTTTCGAGGATGTATGGGAATCATTCCATGTGAGAACTCTAAAATAGAAAAATCTTAAATACAAAAACATGACGGGAGATCAGATGAAATATAAAGCGGCGATATTTGACATGGACGGCACTATTCTGAACACGATAGAGGATCTGGCGGATACGATGAATTACTGTCTTTTGACGCACGGTCTGCCGGAACGCAGCCTTGACGAAATCAGGAGCTTTGTCGGCAACGGCATTTACAGACTCATTGAGTGCGCGGTGCCGGAAGGAACCGGAGCGGAGAAGATCGATGAGATTTTCACACAGTTTCGTCCCTACTATCGGGAACACAGTACGATCAAAACGCGTCCTTACGACGGGGTCGCCGATGCAATCCGTACATTGCGGGAGGCGGGAGTTCTGACGGCGGTGGTGTCCAACAAGTTGGACATGGCGGTGCGTGATCTTTGTGAACTGTATTTCCCCGGCTTGTTCGATTACTCGGTCGGCGAGAGGGAAGGGCAGAAGCGAAAACCTGCGCCGGACGGCGTCTATGCCGCGCTGGAACACTTTGGGATCACGAAAGAGGAAGCCGTCTATATCGGCGATTCCGATGTGGATTATGCGACGGCTCAAAATGCGGGCATGGACAGGATCATGGTTGGCTGGGGCTTCCGTGATGAAGCGTTTCTACTGTCTCTTGGCGCGGATCACGTGATCCATGATCCGTGTGAAATCGTAACGGAAATTCTGGGATAGTTAAGCATAACCGCGACGGATCAGATATTCCGCCAGCGCCGCGGGGCAGATCGCGGTGACATGCGTGCCGTCGGGCTCATAGGTTTCGGAAATGATCTTTGCTTCCTCATGCAGACGGGTGAGCAGATCTCCCGCCGTGTAAGGAAGGATGAGGTCTAACGTCTTACTTCCTCTTGTCATGATTTCCTGCATCAGATCCAGCAGTTCCTCCAGCCCGAAGCCCGTTTTCGTGGAAATATATATCGTTTCGTCATTTTTTCTTGCCGATCTGTGCGCATACAGCGTGAGGTCGGCTTTGTTATATACATAAATGCGCGGAATGCCGTTTGCATCCAACTCCCGCAAGGTTTCCTCCGTGATCCGACGGTGCGTTTCCTGCTGCGGATCGGAGCAGTCCATGACCATAAGGATGAGATCAGCATAACTGATTTCGGCAAGCGTTGAACGGAACGCCTTGACCAGACCGTGCGGCAGATCTTCAATGAAACCGACGGTATCGGAGAGCAGAAACGGTTTCCTGCCTCGGATCGCAATTTTACGGATTGAGGTATCCAGCGTGGCAAAGAGCATATTCTTCTCAAAAACCTGTTTTTGCACGATGTTCACATTGGAAGAATCGCTCATGGCGAGGAACCGGTTCATGAGGGATGATTTCCCTGCATTCGTATAGCCGACCAGCGCGACGTTTGGGAAGGCGTCTCTAAAACGCCCCTGTCGCTGGACATTGCGGGTTCTTTCGATCTCGTTCAACTCCTTGCGCAGTTCAGAGATCCGATGGGTAATGTGCCGTCGGTCGAGTTCAATCTGCTTCTCGCCAACACCTCTGTTCGAACGGCTGCCGCTGCCGCCGCCCTGTCTGCCGAGATGCTGCCACATGCCGGAGAGACGCGGGAGCAGATATTGCAGATAGGCGGATTCGACCTGCAGTCTTGCCTCTTTCGTGCGCGCCCGTCTTGAGAAAATCTCCAGAATCAGATTCGTTCGATCCCAGACCGGTACGCCGGTGAGTTTCTGTAAATTCTTCATCTGCGCCGGCGTGAGGTTCCCAAGGCAGACCACCACTTCGGAACGGGTCGCCTGTACAAAGGTCGCCACTTCGTAAGCCTTGCCGGAACCGATCCAGGTCGCATTCTCCGGATGCGGCAGCACCTGCGTGATCGTGCTCTCAACTTCCAGATTGCAGGCTTTTGCCAGACTCACCAGTTCTTCCATGGAGTGCGCGAAAGCGTCCGCATCCGCAGAATCGATCCGTAAACCGACCAAAACCGCAGAAATGCGTTCCTGCGGCTCGTTTCCTGCTTCCATAGATTCGTCGTGCAGATAGAAATTCTCATCCATGCAACTATGATAACACGGAATGCCAATGAAATCATTGTAAAAATCATTCGCACAACATGGATTCCATCATTGTAATTACATTTCTCTGCCGTTATAATCTGTTTAGAAGATGTATTCGTCAGGTATTCACCGGAACTCAGATAGAATAAAAATGAGGAGGCGCACAATGAAGAGAAGGGTAATGAAGAAACTGGAATTCCGACCGGTAACGTCAACGGAGCGGGATCAAATCGAACTGGATGTAAGGAAGAAGTTTGCAACGAAAGCGGGAATCGCACTGCTGATCGTTACGTTGGCAGTGATTGCGGGCATCCTCTTCTTTACGTGGAAGTCGAACCCGGCAGTGGGGATTATCGTGTCCTTGATTTTTGCGGTTCTGATGACGGTGATCTATCTGTCGATGCGAATTCAGATGCGCAAAATGCTGAAATGTATTGATCGGGAAGAAATTGCCTGTGCAGATTGCCGTATTGTGGACCTGTTTCGCGTCAGAGCGCGTCGGGAACACGTGAAATACTGCTATCATGTGGAAGCGCAGGGAGAGAAGTTTGTTGTCGAGGATAAGGACTTTATTCATTATCGGTTTTCCAAGGCTTGCGGTCCGGCGATGATTGTCAGGTTCGGTAAGAAACTGTATAAGATCCGGGATGTGGCGCTGGATGAGGATGCTGCCTCCGAAAAGGCGGAGACAACCGAAGCGGCGATTGCGGAAACGGAAGCGGGGCAGCAGGCGTTTCCCGTGCAAGAGGATGTAGGGCGGGAAATTTCAGCGCAGCAGGAGACCGGAGATGTGACCGAAACCGAAACTGAAAATAAAGTCGGTGACGAAGCGGAGCAAAACGAGCAGTAAGCGAATCGGCAAGGGATCTGATCAACGGGAACGAGGGATGCAATATCTGGAGAATCGGGCGGTGAGATGGAACGGAACGGGCGGCTTTGGCGGAATCGCGCAGGGGCGGCTGCATTATTATCGGAATCAGAAAAAGAAAGTGCTGCGACTGGAGCATTGCGATCCGCATACGGAGTGGCAGCGCTTTGTTGCCGCGCGGGATGCGGCGGTTGCATCGTTACGGAAACTGTCCGTTTCTCTTTCTGTCAAGGGGCACGGAACGGAGATGGCGGCACTGCTGTCCGCACACGAGACCATGGCGGAAGATGCGGGCTTCGCGACTGCGATCAAGGAAGCGTTGGCTGCCGGTGTGAATGCGGAATATGCTGTGGATACGGTGGCGCACAGACAGGCAAAGCGTCTCTCCAAACTGGAAGATATGTATTTGAGAGAACGTGCGACGGATCTTTTGGATGTGGCGGAACGGATTCAGAAATATCTGGCGCGGGACTTTGGCAGGGAAGCGGCGGACTTTTCAGAATCGAACGTGAGAGAACTGAAATCGCCTGTGGTTCTGGTTGCGGAGGAGATCGCACCGTCGGAATTGCTGCAGTTTGACCGGAACATGCTGCTTGCGATTGTACTTCGCCAGGGGAACGCCATCGGGCACGCGGCGATTCTTGCGGGGATTCTGGGAATCCCCTATGTTTACGGCATCGAGGAAGCGGATTTCAAGAATCTGATCGGAACCGACGCCTGTTTGCGGGACGGCTCTGAGGCTTCGCATCAGACGGTCTATGTCGACGGCGAAAAGGCATTGATCGAACTGGATCCGACGGAAGAGAATCTTTTGGAGTGGGAGCGCAAGTTACATGCGCAGGAAGAAGCGAAGCATTTTCTGGCTGCGTTGATCGGGCTTCCGAGTACAACTGCGGACGGAAGGCATCTTCCGATTCGCTGCAATATTTCAACGCCGGAAGATGTGAGCGCGGTGCTTGCAAACGACGGCGAGGGCATCGGTCTCTTTCGTACCGAGTTCGCCTATTTAACCGCCCCTGAATTCCCGACAGAGGATTCTCTTTATGAATCCTATCGGTCTGCCGCGGAACGGATGCAGGGGAAGCCGGTGGTGATTCGGACGCTGGATTTGAGCGTCGATAAGCAGCCGGCGTTTTTAGGGAATGCGAACAGAGGGATTGAGGATCATGGCATCCGTTTCTGTCTGGCGCGACCGATGCTGTTCAAGACGCAGTTGCGCGCCATTTATCGCGCATCCGCTGTGGGAAATGTGTCGATGATGTTCCCGATGATCCGTTCGCTGGCAGAAATTGCGGAATGTAAGCAATACTGCACCGAAGTGACGGATGCGCTGAAACGGGAAGGACTTCCGTTTGACGAAGAATTGCAGGTCGGCATCATGGTGGAGACGCAGGAAGCCATCCGAATCATTGAAGCGCTTGCCGAGTGCGTGGATTTCTTCTCGGTAGGAACAAATGATTTGACCCGCGCCCTCATGAACGGCAGCACTGCAACCGCCTATGCCGCGGAGCAGCGAAGCACCGTGCTTGCCGCCATTGACAGAGCGACCAGGGCGGCGCATCGGGGCGGGATCCCGATCGGCATCTGCGGCGAGATGGCTGCGGATGAACTGCTGTTGCCGGTGTTTGCACGGATCGGAATTGATGAATTGAGCGTCTCACCGGCAAAAGTATTGCCGATTCGAAATGCATTGCGCCGGATCGGTTCGGAGAATTAATTGAACGGAAGAAAAGGAACGTGAAGCGGTTTCACGTTCCTTTCATTTCTGATTTCTGCTTTGGTTTATGCGAAGAACAGTTTGGACAGCGTCATCGGATCGATGTAGGTGCCGTCCTGATAGACGCGCATGTTGCCGGATGCGATTTCATCGATCAGCATCACCTCGCCATTTGCATCATAACCGAACTCGAACTTGATGTCATAGAGATCAAGGCCCTTTGCTTTCAGATCGCCAGCTACGATCTCGGTGATTGCCTGAGTCATCTCTTTGATCTTGTCATACTGCATATCACTCATGACGTTAAGCGCAACGAGCGCATCTTTGATCACGAGCGGATCGCCTTTTTCATCGTTTTTGAAGGTCATTTCAACGTATGCGGGGAGGTCTGCGCCCTCGGCAATGTACTCGCCGTATCTGCGGATGAAGCTGCCGACAGCCTTATATCTGCAGATCACTTCAAGACCATGACCGAATACCTTGGCGGGAAGCACTTCCATCGTGGTATCCGCAAAGTTTGCTTTCACAAAATGTGTCTTGATGCCTGCAGCATTGATTTTTTCGAAGAAATATTCCGTCATGCGAAGATTAACGTCGCCAACGCCCTCGATGGTGAGACCGACTGCATTCTCACCGGGATCGAAAACGCCGTCCTTGCCGGTGCAGTCGTCTTTGAACTTCAGCAGATAATTCCCGTTATCCAGAGCAAATACATCTTTGGTTTTGCCTTTGTAGACAAGCTTGTTTTCCATTTTTTTCCCCTTTTCCATATGCGTTTCCATGTGCAAATCATTCCCGATACCGTTTCCATGCCGAAATCGGAACCACGTATCAAATTATCGTAAAGGGGCCGCCTTCTGTCAAGTTTATTTTTATTTAGGAAACATGACGAATTTTTGTATGTGCCCTCTTCATAATCCCCCGCTTATGATATAATGAGCGTTAGCGAGCAGGAGGAAACAAAGTTTACTCAGTGCGAGCGGCGAATGGCGGTCAGGAACACAGTTCCTGACATAATGAGCGTTAGCGAGCAGGAGGAAACAAAGTTTACTCAGTGCGAGCGGCGAA
>CAZNCH010000016.1:23208-33286 GCA_964571555.1 uncultured Lachnospiraceae bacterium
ATAATGAGCGTTAGCGAGCAGGAGGAAACAAAGTTTACTCAGTGCGAGCGGCGAATGGCGGTCAGGAACACAGTTCCTGACATAATGAGCGTTAGCGAGCAGGAGGAAACAAAGTTTACTCAGTGCGACCTTCTTAAAATAATAAAACAACATTTTGTATCTTGATGGTTTCTGTGATACTATATAAGGGTGGTTATGAATTGTCAGGACAGTGAGCAGAATATTCAGGCATTTATCGACGATCGGCTCTGGGGCGACGCTCTGGAGAGTTTTTTGTGGCATATTACGACCTGCAAAGCATGCTTTGACGAGACGGAGACAGGCTTCCTGCTGAAAGAAGCACTGGTGCGGCTCGAAGACGGGGACTCTTTCGACCTGCATTCAGAGTTGAAAGAAAAGATCGCGACCATGCAGATCTGTGTACGGGTGCAGAACCGCATGGCAATCATTCGAAGGATATTGCTGACGGTGGCGGGGCTCATGCTCTCGGTGGAGATGCTGTATCTGTACCTGACCTACCTGTAATATCATGTAACTAATTGGCGTCACATACAACCCAAACGGCAGGATCGGATTGCAGGATCCATTTGGAAGGAAGGCTCGGAGCAGGATCAATATGAGCGATAAACTGGTTTTAATTGACGGAAACAGCATTGTGAACAGAGCGTTTTTCGGCATTCCGGAACTGACGAATGCGGAAGGACTGCACACGAACGCAATTTACGGTTTCCTTAATATCATGTTTAAAATTCTCTCAGAGGAGAATGCGAAATATCTTGCGGTCGCCTTTGATCTGCATGCACCGACTTTTCGGCATCGGTTGTATGCGGAATATAAGGGAACCAGAAGACCGATGCCGACGGAACTGAAGGAACAGATTCCGGTGTTGAAGGAACTGCTGCGTGCGATGCGGATCAAGATCGTCGAACTGGAAGGCTACGAGGCGGATGATATCTTAGGTACGCTGGCAAGACGCGGAGAGGCGCAGGGCTTGGAAGTGTCTTTGGTTTCGGGCGACCGCGATCTCTTACAGATTGCAACCGACCGAATCTTAATCCGCATTCCCAAGACGAAGGCGGGACGAACCGAAATCGAGGATTATCATACGCAGGATGTGATGGAGCGATACGGCATTCAGCCCTTGCAGATCATCGATCTCAAAGCGCTGATGGGCGATGCTTCCGACAATATTCCCGGCGTTCCGAAGATCGGTGAGAAGACCGCAACGGCACTGGTACAGGAATACGGCAGCATCGAGAATCTGCGGGAGCATATCCCTGAGATCGCGAAGGCTTCGATTCGACAGACTTTGACCGATCATTTTGCATCCGCGGAGTTTAGCAAGATGCTCGCAACGATTGAAACGAAGGCACCGGTCGAGGTGACGAATGAAGAAATGACGCTTGGCAATCCTTATACGCAGGAAGCCTACGAGATCATGAAGAAACTCGGGTTCAAGAACATGCTTGACCGTTTTGACTTGCAGGACGGAAGCGGCAATACAATCGAAACTTCCTTCCGCACGGTAACGGATTTTTCCGAAGCGGAGAATTTATGGCTTCGCGTTGGCGCGCTTCCGACCTATGCCTTTCGTCTTCTTTGTGAGAATCGTTCCCTCTTGGGGATTGCCCTTTGCTTGTCCGAGAAAGAGAGTTATTTCATCCCGGTCGGCGGTAGGATGAGCGCCGCATACCTGTGCGGCAAGCTTGCGGCGGCGTTAAAGATGCACCCTGTGCAAGGGGACGGCGTGGGCGAAGCGAATGCAGGTAAGATCGCGACCTTCGGATGGAAAGAAGCGCTCCATGATCTGAATGATCCGGAACTGACGATGCAGTACAGCGCTGCGCACATCTTCGATTGTAAGATTGCGGCTTATCTCTTAAATCCGCTGAAGAATGACTATGATTCCGAAGATATTGCCTCGGAGCATCTGAATCTGCTGATCAAAGGGCAGAAGGAACGCTTCGGTAAGGATCGGATCCAAGCCCTGCTGCAGGAGGATCCGGCAGATATAAACGTCAGGGATTATGCCTGCTATGAAGCCTACGTGTGCTTTTCTACAGCCTCGATCCTTGCGCAGAAACTGGAAACGTCCGGTATGATGCAGCTCTTCACGGAACTGGAAATGCCGCTTTCCGTCTGTCTCTATCGTATGGAAGCGGAGGGCGTGCTGATCGAGCAGGAAGGGCTGAAACGGTATTCAAATGAATTGGGAGAGGAACTGGCAAAGCTGGAGCAAGCCGTTTACAAGGAAGCGGGGACTCAGTTCAATATCAATTCCCCGAAACAGCTCGGGGAGATTCTCTTTGAGAAAATGCAGTTGCCCGGCGGCAAGAAGACCAAGACCGGATATTCGACGGCGGCGGATGTGCTGGAGAAACTGGCGGACGATGTTCCTTTTGTTAGGTTGATCCTTCGCTACCGTACAATCTCCAAACTGAAATCTACCTATGCGGACGGTCTGGCTGCATTTATTCAAGCGGATCAGAGGATCCATTCCACCTTCCATCAGACGATTACCGCGACGGGCAGAATCAGTTCCGCAGATCCGAACCTGCAGAATATTCCGATCCGAATGGAAGAGGGAAGACGGATTCGAAAGGTCTTCATCCCGCGTTCCGGCTGCGTTTTCGTGGATGTGGATTATTCGCAGATCGAACTTCGAATCATGGCACACCTGTCGGGAGATGAGAAGTTGATTGAGGCCTATCGAAGGGCGGATGATATCCATGCGATCACCGCATCGGAAGTCTTTCATGTGCCCTTGAACGAGGTTACGCCGCTGCAGCGGCGTAATGCGAAAGCCGTGAATTTCGGAATTATTTACGGAATCAGTTCGTTCGGACTCTCGCAGGATTTGAGCATCTCAAGAGCCGAAGCGAAGCAATATATTGACCGGTATTTCGAGACCTACCCGCAGGTGAAGGAATTTATCGACCGACTGGTGAGCGATGCGAAGCGCGACGGCTATGCGACGACGCTGTACGGCAGAAGACGTCCGATTCCGGAACTGTCCTCCAACAACTTCATGCAGCGCCAGTTCGGGGAACGTGTCGCCATGAACGCACCGATTCAGGGAAGTGCCGCGGATATTATGAAAATCGCGATGATTCGGGTATTGCAGCGCATGGATGAGGAAGGACTGCATTCGAAACTGCTCTTGCAGGTTCACGATGAACTGCTGGTCGAAGCGGAACTTGGCGAGCTCTTGCAGGTTCGTACGATCCTCTCCGAAGAACTGACGAAGGCTGCGACACTTTCCGTAAAACTGGAAATCGATATGCACGACGGCGCCAACTGGTATGAAGCGAAATAAACGACGCACGACGAAATGAGGGATAGAAGAAAGTGAAACGAATCGGAATTACAGGCGGCGTCGGCGCCGGCAAATCCGAAGTCCTAAAACTGCTGCCGTTGCTTTGTCACTGTTTTGTGATGAAGGCGGACGACATTGCAAGCGAATTGGAAGCAAGGGGACGCGAATGCTTCCAGCCGTTGCTTGCGTTGCTGGGAGATGAAGTTCTAGCGGAAAACGGTGAAATTGACAGAAATAAAATGGCGCAAATGATTTTCACCGAAGAAGAATTGCGGAAAGCGGTTAACGCCATCGTACATCCTGCGGTGAAACGGGAGGTTTTCAGAAGGATGGAGACAGCGGAACGCGCGGGCTATGATTGGTGTTTCCTCGAAGCGGCGCTTCTCATCGAGGATCATTATCATGAAATGCTTCATGAACTCTGGTTTGTGTCGGCGGATCGCGAGGTGCGAATCGCACGTCTGATCGCACAGAGGGGTTATGACAGGGAAAGAGCGCTGCATATCATGCACAACCAGTGCGGCGATGCGGAATTCAGGATGTACTGCGTGCGGGAGATCGATAATTCCGGAACGCTTACCGCGCTGCAGGAAGAACTGAAGCGCGTTCTGTTTCAAGCGTCGCAGGAAGATAAAATGACGAGACGGTAACGGGGGATACGGCTTTGGCTGAGAAGAGAAAAGAACAGGGACAGATGGTGTTCGGTCTGGATATCGGGACGCGGAGCGTGGTCGGAACGGTCGGCTATAAAGTCGGAGATGTGTTCCATGTCGTGGCGCAGTATGTGAAGGAACATGAGACGCGCGCCATGATGGACGGACAGATCCATGATATCGAGAAGGTTGCAAATACCATTGCAGAAGTCAGGGAAGCGCTGGAAGCGGAACTGGACATGGAATTACAAGAGGTCTGCATCGCTGCCGCAGGTCGTGTGCTGAAAACGGTGACTTCGAACGCATCCGTAACTTTCGGCGAGGATACGATCGTGGATTCCGAGCATGTCTATGCGCTGGAAATGGCGGGTGTGGAGAAGGCTTACGAGGCTTTCCAGAAGGAAAACGATCCGAACGTGAAGTTCTACTGCGTCGGCTACACGGTGGTGCGGTACTACCTGAACGACTACCAGATGACGTCGCTTGAGAAGCACAAAGCCAGGAAGATCGGCGTGGATCTGATCGCGACATTTCTGCCGGATGAGGTGGTCGACGGACTGTATCGTTCCGTTCAGCTATCGGGGCTTGAGGTTGCGAATCTCACATTGGAGCCGATTGCTGCCATGCAGGCGGCGGTTCCCGTGATGTATCGAATGCTGAATATTGCGCTGGTTGACGTGGGTGCGGGAACTTCCGATATTTCGATCACCAAGGACGGCAGCATTGTGGCTTACGGTATGATCCCGCATGCGGGCGACGAGTTCACGGATACGATTGCGCAGAATTATCTTGTTGATTTTAATGAAGCGGAGCGGATCAAGAAGGCGTCCGGCGAGATGGCGCAGATCTGTTATCATGATATCCTCGGCAACCAATATCAGCTTATGCCGGATCAGGTGTTGGAAGTGGTTGAGGACATCCTGCGCCGCACCACGCAGGAAATTTCCGAGAAGATCGTGGAACTCAACGGCGGCAAGCCCGTCAGCGCGGTTTTCGTGGTGGGCGGCGGCGGCAAACTGAAAGGCTTCATCGATCGTCTGGCGAAAGATCTGGGGATTGCGGAAGAGCGTGTGGCGCTGCGCGGTTCCGAAGTGCTTCGGGAAGTGGATATTCAGTTCGAGCAAGCCAAGACGGATTCGCTGTTCGTGACGCCGATCGGGATTTGTCTCAACTTCTATGAGCAGCAGAATAATTTCATCTTCGTCACGTTTAACGATAAAAGGATCAAGCTTTATGACAACGGGCGTCTGACAGTGGCGGATGCCGCGCTGCAGTTCGGTTTCCCGAATGACGGACTGTTTCCGAAGCGCGGGAAGGAACTGAATTTCCGCGTGAACGGCAAGGTTTACATGGTGCAGGGGGATTTCGGGGAACCTGCCGTGATTACGGTCAATCAGGACGAGGTCAGCATGAATTCGCTCATTAAGGCAGGCGATCAGATCGTCGTTTCCGAGTCGACGCCCGGCAAAGCGGCGGAACTTGAAATCAGGCAGTTGCGGGAATTCGGCGCAACGATCAGCGTATCGGTGAACGAGACCGGGGTTCTGCTGCCGAAGTTTGCCCTGGTCAACGGTGCGTTGCAGTCCGAGTTCTATGCGATCGAGGAGAACGACGTCATTGAGATCTGCAATTACTATACGGTGCGACAGATCGCCGATTTTATGGATGTGATTCTGGATCGGGAATTCAATCTCTATGTGAACAACAAACGCGCGACGCCGGATACGAAGGTCTATGATAATTTCTCGGTCATTTGGAGCACCGAGGAACTGTCGCTTTCGGATGTGGAGTACGATGCGGCGGTTGCGGGAAGCCTTGCGGAAGAGGATGCATCGGCGACGGATGCAAGGGCAGCGTTAAATGCCGCAGGGCAGGAAGAAGACAATGCCGTGGCAGAGGAAGTCTTGGCGACGGATGCAGGGGCGGACGTTTCGCATGAAATGAAAGAGGGCGCGGCAAAGGGCGGTCTTGATGTGATTGTGAATTCCGCGGTCGTACACATGAGCGGCAAAGAACACTTCATCTTCGTCGACGCGTTCGACTATATTGAATTCGATTTAAGCAAACCGCAGGGGAAAAATGTAGTGACGCTTCTGAACGGGGCACCGGCGCAGTTTACGGCACAACTGGAGACGGGCGACCGGCTGGATATCTACTGGGAACAATAGCGTTGCGATTGCGGGGGTGCAATTTCACCAACCAAGAGGAAAAGGGGAGTATCAGGGAATGAACTTGTGCAGTATTGCAAGCGGAAGCAGCGGCAATTGTATTTATGTCGGGACGGAACGTACGCATCTCATCGTGGATGCGGGCATCAGCGGCAAGCGGATTGAGGCTGGCTTGAACGCCATCGGTCTGAAAACCGCTGAAATGAACGGGATTCTGATTACTCACGAGCATTCAGATCACATCGGCGCGCTCGGCGTACTTGCCAGAAGGTACGGTCTGCCGATGTATGCGACGAAGGGCACGATCGAGGGGATCAAGGACGCTGCCTGTCTGGGCAGGATACCGGATGAACTGTTGATTGAGATCAAGGCGGAGGAACCGTTTCGGATCAACGACATTGCGGTGAATCCCGTGCGGATCAGCCATGATGCCAGAGAACCGGTCGCTTACCGCTTTGATCATGAGGGACATTCGATCGGAGTGGTCACGGATTTGGGCAATTATGATGATCATATCGTGGCGCATTTTGCCGGTGTGAACGGCTTGCTTTTAGAGGCGAACCACGATGTGAACAGACTGCTGGTCGGTCGTTACCCTTATCCATTGAAACAGCGTATTCTGGGGGATGCGGGACATCTTTCCAACGAATTGTCCGGTCGACTTCTGTGCAGACTTTTACATGAAGAATTAAATGTGGTATTATTGGGTCATTTGAGTGCGGAGAATAATATTCCGGAACTGGCGTATGAAACCGTGCGTCTGGAAGTGCTGATGGATGAGAACGATTATCGACCGGAAGATTTCAGGCTGAGCGTGGCGTCCAGACACGAATGTTCGGCGTTGATCGCAGTCTGATCCGTACGAACAAGAAGAGGAGAAACTATGCAAAAATCAATCATCACGGTCGTAGGTAAAGATACCGTAGGAATCATTGCCAAGGTGTGTACCTACCTTGCCGACAACAGAATCAACATTCAGGATATTTCACAGACTATCGTACAGGGTTATTTCAACATGATGATGATCGTTGATATGGATGAATCCTTAAAGCCGTTTGCGCAGATTGCAAGCGAACTCGAACAGGTCGGCGAAGAGATCGGCGTTATCATCAAGTGCCAGAGAGAAGATATCTTCGATTCCATGCACAGACTGTAGGCAGGGAGCAGAGAGGGAAACGGCATGGTAAATATCAGAGAAGTCAATGAAACCAACAATATGATCGAACACCAGAATCTGGATGTGCGCACGATTACGCTCGGCATCAGTCTCATGGACTGCATCACGGATGATCTTTCCGCATTGAATCGGAACATCTATGTGAAAATCACAACCGCAGCACAGAATCTCGTCAGCTGCGGACAGGAGATCGAGCGGAAGTTCGGGATTCCGATCGTCAATAAGCGGATCTCGGTGACGCCGATTGCACTGGTGGGCGGTGCGGCATGCAAAACGCCGGAAGATTTCGCAACGATTGCAGGAACGCTGGACGATGCCGCGAAGGCGGTCGGCGTGAACCTGATCGGCGGTTACAGCGCGCTGGTCTCCAAGGGAATGACGAAGGCGGATGAGATGCTGATCCGTTCCATCCCGATTGCACTGCATGAAACGGAACGCGTCTGTTCGTCCGTGAATCTGGCGTCCACGAGAACCGGCATCAATATGGATGCGGTTCGTCTGATGGGACAGATCGTGAAGCAGGTTGCGGAAATATCCGCGCAGAAGGACTCCGCAGACTGCATGAAACTGGTTGTGTTCTGTAACGCACCGGATGATAACCCGTTCATGGCGGGGGCGTTCCACGGGGTGACCGAAGCGGACGCCGTCATCAATGTCGGCGTTTCGGGACCGGGCGTTGTGAAGGAAGCAGTTTCCAAGGTTCGGGGAGAGAGTTTCGAAGTGCTGTGTGAAACGATCAAGAAGACGGCATTCAAGGTGACCAGAGTCGGTCAGTTGGTTGCGCAGGAAGCGTCGAAGATGCTGCATATTCCGTTCGGTATCGTGGATCTTTCTCTTGCGCCGACGCCTGCCGTGGGTGATTCGGTTGCCGATATTCTGTGTGAGATCGGACTGGAATATGCCGGTGCGCCGGGCACCACAGCTGCGCTTGCGATGCTGAACGATCAGGTGAAAAAAGGCGGAGTGATGGCGAGTTCCTATGTCGGCGGACTGAGCGGCGCTTTTATTCCCGTCAGTGAGGATCAGGGGATGATCCGTGCGGTGGAACAGGGGGCAATGACGCTTGAGAAGTTGGAAGCAATGACCTGTGTCTGCTCGGTCGGACTCGACATGATCGCAATTCCCGGGGATACCGCTGCGGCAACGATTTCCGGTATCATTGCGGATGAAATGGCAATCGGTATGGTGAATCAGAAAACAACTGCCGCCAGACTCATTCCCGCGGTCGGAAAGACGGTCGGCGACAGTGTGGAATTCGGCGGACTGTTCGGTTATGCCCCGATTATGCCGGTAAACCCTTATCGCTGTGACGACTTCATCAATCGTACCGGAAGGATTCCGGCGCCGATTCACAGTTTCAAGAATTAGGATCAGATCTTGACGATTTCCTGTGTGTATTCGGAACGGAACGGATGGTTGAATTTCTGCGCCGAGATCTGTTCGTAGAGATCGGCGGCATAGAGATCGGAATGCAGTTCCACGGCGGATACCGGATCCAACAGGGGTTTCGCGTCTTTTAATTTGGAAATCAGAGGAACGTCGCTGTTTGCTTTGATTGCGGTGAGCAGCGGCGTTGATTCTTTGCGGAAACCAAGCATCCTCGCATAACCCACATAATCATTCTGTACGAAAGAACGCATCCTGCTTTTCTTGATATCCAGGAGAATGTGCGTCAGCGCGCGGCTGATGTGCGGATAGGTCATGTTTCTGGCTCTGAGCAGATCGGTGAACTGCCCGAAATTTTCAAACTGGTTGAGCCCTGCCTGAATCCGACCGGAAAGGCTCCTTGATACATCCAGAAAGGTCGTGATCTCGCGATCCGTATTGGCTTCGTCCTTATTGTACAGTTCGTCCACAAACTGCATGGAGCGGAGTTTGTAGAGCAGGATACCGGAGAAATCGTTCTTCGTGATCGGGAAGGTCTGATGCATGCCGGCGGTCAGTTCTTTCAGAACATGATCCGGCACTTGTGAACGCAGTGAACGCACGTCCTTCGTGCGCATCAGTTCGGAGCGTACGCTTGTCGCAGAAAGTGCGCCCGCGGAGTCGTCATGAAAAGCGGAGCCCTTGCGGTAGATCGTATGCGGCTGAATGGAAGAGGAACGCTGCAGCAGGTTCCTGATATAGGAGATGCCGAGCGCGTTGTTCGGTTGGATGGTGATGTCTTCGATGAGCTTTTTCAAATCCTCGTCTTCGCAGGAATCCATCAGCGCATGGGTATTGGCATAGGCGAAACTTTTGCCTTCCGTGAGATAGCGGTTCAGGGCGGCGGAAAACGCGGGCGTCTCCACAGCGGAAAGAGAAGCGATTCCGCACAGATAGGCAATCTCTCCGTGTTCGCTGCCAAAACTCAAGCAGTCCACCACGCCGAGACGGTCTAAGAGCGCAACGGCGCCTCGCGCGAAATAATCGGCGGAGCCGGTTGCAAAATAGACGGGTAGTTCGAGCACCAGATCCGCACCGGCATTCAGCGCCATCTTCGCGCGTGCATATTTGTCAATGATGGCAGGGCCGCCCTGTTGGACGAAATTCCCCGACATGACGATGATCAGATAATCGGCTTCGGTTTCTTCTCTCGCCTTCTGCAGATGATAAAGATGTCCGTTGTGAAACGGATTGTATTCGGCAATGATTCCGGTTACCTTCATAAGCGCTCCTGTGGATCGTTCCGTGAAATCGGCCCATGTATTGAAAATAGTACAATTATATTCTTGAGATCAACTATAGTTTATCATATAATTAAGTTTCAGAAAATGCCATTTTT
>CAZNCH010000017.1:0-32455 GCA_964571555.1 uncultured Lachnospiraceae bacterium
CACCTTCCAGGAATGATCCCCCGACCCGTCATCCACCATAACGATCTCGTAATCGGGAAGTTCCTGCAGGATTTTCTCCTTCATGTCATCATATAAAAGCATCAACGTATCTGCGTTGTAGTAAACGGGAATGATAATAGAGATTTTGCTCATTCTTGCCTCCGACGAAATTCCATACAATTTCAAATTATTATATCAGTTATTTTTGTCAAACTCAAATCTTATAGAAAAAAGCGCATCTTTATGGTATTCTGATAAAAGGCGCATCGAAAGATGCACGTTTTGGAGGATAGAATCATGATACCTATCAACGAACTTGTCAGGGGTTTTCACCTCTACCAATCGGAATATGAGGAAAAAGCGCTGGAGGTTCTCAGGAGCGGCTGGTATGTGCTCGGACATCAGGTCGAAGCGTTCGAGAACGAATTCGCACAGGCGCTCGGCTCAAATTGTTACTGCGCGGGCGTCGACAACGGATTGGACGCGATTTGGCTCGGTCTTAAGGCTGCGGGTATCATGGATGGCGATGAAATCATCGTACAGGCAAACGGCTATATTGCAACCATGCTCGGCGTGATGCAGTGCGGCGCGACTCCTGTCTTCGTCGAACCGGATGAATACTATCAGCTGGATGCGACCCGGATCGAGGATGCGATCACGGAACGCACCAGGGCAGTGCTTGTCACGCATCTCTACGGACAGGCGACCGTCATGGATCCGATCCTGGCAATCTGCGAGAAATATCATCTGCTGCTGTTCGAAGACTGCGCGCAGTCCCACTTTGCCCCCTATCAAGGCGTCAACACCGGACTATTCGGTACCGCGTCTTTCTTCAGTTTCTATCCCACCAAGAATCTGGGCGGCTTCGGCGACGGCGGCGGTGTGGTATCCAGGGATCCCGCACTCATCCAAAAGGTGAAAACACTGCGCAACTATGGCAGTGATCGAAGATATCACAACATTGAACTCGGCTTCAACATGCGTCTGGACGAAATGCAGGCGGCTCTGCTGCGTGTCCGGCTCTCCCATATCCACGAACTGCTCGGAAACAGAGATCATATTGCGCAGCGTTATCTGGCTGAGATTCGGAATCCGCGGGTCGAACTTCCGAAAATTGCCGAAGGTTGCAAGCATACCTGGCACCAGTTCATTGTTCGTGTAGATGATCAGGACGGCTTCCGTGCGTTCTTAAAAGAGGAAGAAATCGCAACGGATATTTCCTGGAGAACGCCCCCGTTCCTGCAACCTTGCATGGTAGAAAAATACGGATATCGGGAGGGAGATTTTCCCCTGACGGAAGAACTCTGCGCCCATATTGTCGCGCTCCCGATGATGGAATATATGGAAGAATGGGAAATCACAAAGGTAATAGAAAGGATCAACGCTTATGAAAGCTAAAGGATGGCATCTTATTTCCACAAAGCTCGTTGCGGAAGAGGACGGACAGCTCTGGGTGACGGAGGGAAACAATGAGGTTCCGTTTGAAATCAAACGAATCTTCTGTGTGATGCATGTTGCAAAGGGCATCTCCAGAGGAAATCATGCGAACAAAAAAACCAACCTGATTCTCTTTCCCATCTGCGGCTCCTGTGATGTCGTCGTAGATGACGGTACGCGGAAAGAAACTTTTCATTTGGATGATCCGACAACCGGACTCTATATCGACAATATGATATGGCGGTGCATGATCAACTTTACGCCAGACTGTATCCTGATGGCGGTTTGCGACAGACCCTATGATCCGGACGACGAAACCTATGACGACTACGAAGAATATCTGAGGGCACTGCGGCGGGAAGAGGATGCACCGCTCGGATGATCCGTCTCCTGCGGATTCGACTCACGGAAGCCTTCCTGCATTGCGGTTCCGAAGAATTTCCAGATATAACTCACGGTGGCGGTTTAAGTGTACCGACCTTGTAAAGTTTTCCAGATAACGATGATAGAAATAGTCCCGTTCGGCGTTCAGCTTTTCGGGACTGTTTTTTAATTCTTCCATGCGAAGCACAAACTTCCCGAGATCTTCCTTTGCATACAGATTCTCTTCCTTGCCGATCACTTCCCGCAAGCCGCCGACGCTTGTCGAGAGGACGGCGCATTTCCTGCTCATCGCCTCCACCGCGGCTTTGCCGAAGGATTCGAACATGGATGACATGACGAAAACGTCTACCAGATAATAATAATCCGCAATTTCCTTTTGGGAAAGATCCTGACGATAAATGAGATTCTCCTCGCCGATGCTCTGTATGATCCGCTGTTTCAGTTCGGAAACATAAGCGCTGTCACCTTCTTCATAAACGGAAATCACAAGGGCGACCTTAAAACACAGCCCCTGCGCTTTCAGGGCCTGCACCAGAATCGGAACCAAATCCCAGTCCTTTTCCTCCGAGATCCGACCTGCGAACCCAACCACAAACGCATCTTCTCCGACGCCGTATATTCTGCGCTGCTGCACACGTTTCTCTTCCTCAAACGAATCGAAAGCGCTTCCGATGGTATTCGGGATCACGGAAATCTCGCAGTTCAGGTTTCGTTCCTTCCACAACGCTTCATTGAAATGCGTCGTTGTAATCATACGGGATGCATATTTCATCGTCGAAAGGATACAGGAAAGAGAATGCTTCCGATAACCGTAGGCGAGTCCCCTGTCCGTATAGAGAAAGGGGATCCTGCGAAAGATGCCGAGACACCGCAGGAAGCCGAAAGTAATCAGGGATTCCGACATGGAGACATGAATGAGATCAGGATGCTCTCTCCGGATGATCCGATAAAAGGAACCGATTCTGCGCAGAAAATTCGCAATTCTTAAGAAACGGTTCTTTTCTCTGTTCTCATCGGAAAAATAGGTCACAACCCGAAAAGAATAATCTTTTGCCCGCTTCGTCAAAAGCGTCGGACAGACTGCAACCGTCTCGAATTCATCCCCGTTCAGCCCCTCGCAAAGGGTCTGTGTAGACAACTGACCGCCGCCGGGAAGATCGATCGGGAATTCCATTAAATATAATATTTTCTTTCGTTTTGCATCGCTCATCCTTTAAACCAGCTATTCTTTCGGTATGACGCCCTTGCACAGGGCCCTTCTTCAAAAGAGCAGAACGGAACCGCATAGCCTGTCTTCCGCTTCTGTTGCGCAGTCATTTCGCCAAGCTGCGCATTGATTTCCTCTGCGAGTATCAGTACTCTTGCTGCAGCCGTTTCCGGATTCCAGAGCCCCTGCATTTGCTCATAGGCGCTGCGCCCGTACTGCTCCGTCAATTCCGGAGTATCCAGCAGTTTTTGCAACTGCGCGCGCAGGGATGCAACGGAGCCGCTTTGAAAGACAAGACCGGTCTTCCTATGCTTTACAAGCCACGGGGTTGCGCCGCAAGCATGACTCGCCACCACCGCGCAGCCGGCATTGAGGGCTTCATAGATCACACTGCCCCAACCCTCCAGTCGGTTGCTGGTCATCACATAGATCATCGCTTCCGCCATCTTCTCTCTGGCTTCCGCCGGTTTCAGAAAATCTCTGAATTGAATGCGGTCGCTCAGATACAGGCGTTCTGCCATTGCTTCCATACGCGCTCTTTCTTTTCCCTCTCCAACCATCTCCAGAGAGAACTCGTATCCGGCTTCCTTCAGCGCCGCACAGGCGCGCAGGCAGAGATCCGGACGCTTTAATTTCAACATTCTGCCCATCCACAGGATCGTGGGTCTTCCGGCTGCAATCTCTCTCTTTTTCTCCAACAGCGCATCCGTATTATAATTCAGATGTTGGGGGAAATAGCCGAATTGGTAACATTTATTCGGATAACTGTCGAACATTTTTCGGTAATCGAGCGCCGTAAAAGCGGAGGCACCGAGAATATAGATCGGTTTTTTCCTGTTTCTGACATGAAGATGAAGATATTTCTTCGTAAGACGCGGCAGAAAAAACTTGATGAAACCTTCTTTCAGAGGACGTTCGGAATATCGGAAGGTAATTCGTTCTTCCGCCCGCAAGCGTTCTTCGATGTATGCTTCCGGCGCGGTTCCCATCACGACCAGATCGGAGGAAGTTCCCAGTTCCGTCGCCCTCTTCCGTTTCTCTTCGCTTTCGTAGGTTCGAAGTACATAAGAGGGAAGTTCTTCTCCCCAGCCCATTTCAGCGCGGAACCCTTCCATCGGCATTGTTTCCACAAAGGTAAAGCCGTCGCCAAGAAGCGCGTACCACGCGTCGCACAGCGCTTTTTGGTGATGATTGAAATAGTTCGAAAAAAAGGTCAGTGTCTTGATTTTCATACCCTATCCTATGATCAGTTTCGCCAGTTCCACGCCGTAGCACTCCACGGCATAAAACGGCGAATAACCGTTTTGTCTGTAGATTCCGTATTTGATCCTCGCCCGTTTCAAAGCCTGCTTTACGTCTCTTTCGTGGCTGACCCCGTTCATGCGGAAATTGGCAAGCACCTCATTGACCACGCAGACCCGCACATGATCTTTCAACATCCGCAGAATCAGGTCATAATCATCATGCAGCGTTTCATTCCGGTAGGAATACTTCGCGTACATTTCCCTCGCAATAAAGGTCGTCGGGTGGTTCCAGTCCCTGCTGGTTACATAATTGCGATATCTGGCACGCTTGATAAAGGTTCTTCCGTTCTGCCCGTGCATATTAAGATCCGCATAGAAGAGATCGAACGGCTGCTTCCGATATGCATCCCTCACCACGGAAAGCGCCTTGCTCTCATACCAGTCATCGGAATTGATCAGTCCGATGAGGTCACCCGCTGCAAGCGCAATGCCCTGATTCATGGCGTCATAGATTCCGGCGTCCTTCCCGCTTATGATCAGGTACCTGATTCCGGCTCCCGCAAAGGCGTCTTTGTAACTTTCCGCAATCTGCACGGTCGCATCCTGCGAACCGCCGTCCTTGATGATGTATTCATAAGGGGCGTATGTCTGGTGCAGAACGGACTCAATGGTCTGCGCGATGGTCTGTGCGCTGTTGTAAGAAACCGTAACGATACTAATCTTCATGTTTCTCCTCAGACTCGCTTTCCTCTCCCGCTTCGAAAAAGGCCTCCGTGGAGTCCTCCGCCTTAAACAGTACCAATATTGTTTGGAACAACAGTTGTATGTCCTTTCGAAGACTGTAATTCTCAATATACATCAGATCCAGCATCAACTTGTCTCGGGATGCGGTATTGTATTTGCCGATGATCTGCGCATAGCCGGTCAGTCCCGCCTTCATTCTGAGACGATATCTGAATTCCGGAAGTTCCCTCGTATAATCTTCCACGTTTTCAAGCATCTCCGGCCGCGGACCGACGAGGCTCATGTCGCCTTTCAGGATATTGAATAACTGCGGAAGTTCATCGATTCTGTATTTCCGAAGGAATCTGCCCGGTCTTGTCACCCGCTCGTCGTCCTTGGTAACGGAATAGTTTCCGACATTTTCCCGCATGGTTCGGAATTTATAGATCTCAAAGACTCTGCCGTGCACCGTGGCGCGTTTCTGTTTGAACAGAACTTTGCCGCCGTCACAGCGCTTGATTGCAATGGCGGAGATCAGCAGAACCGGGCTGAACAACAGCAATGCCAGCGCGGAGATTCCGATATCCATCAGACGTTTTACGATCCGCTCTTCAAAGGTAATCTGATGAAAACCGGATGCAAAGAACGAAATGTCATCAATGGTCACGAACTTCGAATTCTGTTCCAGAATATCCGCGATGTGCGGATTGAAATATACATTTTTCAGATTTTGGTAACTGAAATCCATAATCTTCGTACGAAGTTCCACGGGAACCTCGTAGAGAATGATCGTGTCCGCATCCAACATGCGGCGTTCCAGTTCCGGATCATCAAAACGGACGATCCCGCCGAACTCATAGCGCCGTCCGAAATCTTTCAGTGCCGCCGCCACACGCTTCGCTTCCGTTAACTCCGCGGTCACGATCAGGCATTTTTCCGCGCTGTTGATCCAGAAATAGAAGGAACTCCCGATGGCGGTAAACAACAGAACGAGCAAGGTCTGCGTCGCCAGCACCAGCAAGAGGATTCCCGGGTTCTCCAGCCGGAACGTTGTATTGTTCGCTTCGTTGGTTTTCATAATCGTCAGTTCCAGATAAGTGATCAGATCGGTGAAGACATGCGCCAGAACCAGTGAGAAAACAATCTGCTTTCCTTTTCTCATTCCGACGTCGTATTTCCCGTAGATGCCGGTCAGGAGAAAGAGAACAATCGCATAAGTGGAAAGCGTTACCGCCGCAGTTCTGGACAAACCGATAATCTCACGGTTATCAATGGAAAACAGCAAAAAGAACGTCGCAAAACATGCGGCGTACAAGATAAACTTGATCAGAAACAGGAGTGATTTTTCAAATTTGGTACAAAAGAGAAACCATCCGCTGCGTTTCATCCGATTTCCTCCGGATCATTCTTGAAAGGAAGTTCAGATCATATCGTAAACTTCCTGAATATATTCCATAAAACGATAGTCTTTATTGTATAACTGCGCTCTGCGCATACACATTTCGGGCGTATAAAGCACTCTTCTGTTCGCAAGGATCTTATCTGCCGCCGCAACCACGCCCTGAATCGAATTGCGTTCAACAACAATTCCGCAGCTTTCATCCAGACTCTCCGGACTGCCGCCCGCCTTAAACGTGATTACCGGAGTGCCGCACGCCAGCGCTTCTAAATTCGTTGTCGGAAACGTATCTTCCAAGGTCAGATTCACATAGATGTCCGCCATGGAATAAATTGCAACCAGATCTCTGATGCTGTCGGTTCTTGCAAGACCGATGATCGACTCGGGAAGTTCCGACAGTTGTTCGTCGGACAGCCCCAGAAGCACGATCGCTGTGCGCTCATCCACCATTTTGGAAAGGTTTACAAACTGATTCAACCCCTTGCGCTCCCTCCATGGATTGGCTACCCCCAAAAGGATCGTTTTGCCGCGAAGTCCCAGCTTCTTCTTCAGTTCGAAAATCATATTTCCCGGTTCTCTGCGTTCTTCCATCGGATAGAACTGATTCAGATCAATTCCCGTCGGCACCACAATGCAGGGATATTTCTTCAGGAAAGACTGTTTCACACGATCATGCAGCCATTCGGACGGCGTGACGATCGTCATATTCTTCAGACCGGTAAAAAGAACCTTCTTCTCCAGGAAATTCCTTCTCGAATTATCGAAGACCATGGATTTGGGATACTCGTTCAACTGCTCGCAGGAATCGCAGCACACCTGCCACTTCTGACAGCCGATATATTCAAAATGCGAACAATGTCCCGTAAACGCCCAGCAATCATGCAGCGTCCAAATCACCTTTCGTCTGCGATCGTGCAGATAATCAAACAGGATCCGAACATTCAGGTAATAACCGTGGATGTTGTGAAGGTGGATGATGTCGGGATCGAAATCTTCAATCACACGGATCAGCGCGCTCGTTGCCTGCGAAGAATAGAAGCCGTGTCTGTCGGTGATCCGGCTCATGCCGCCGTGCAGATAGACGTCCATGTCCGTGCCGATCCGGTAATACCGGCAGCCGGCAGGCGGTTCCCCTCTGCCAAAAGCGATCAGACACTCATAGCCGTGATCCTCCAACGCATGATAGAGTCCCGTCACGATCCGACCGACACTGCCGGTAGCCGCCACCGTATTGATCAGCATCACACGCTTGTGCTTGTTCATGTCGTCCATGGACGAGAACAGACGCCGCGCTTCCTTGGAGAAAACCGGCTTCTCCTCATCCGGGAACATTCCCTGTCCGATATATCTGTTTTCCATGTTATGGTCAAGGGAAACGGAAGAGACCGCTTCTGTCCACATCCGGTTTTCCTGTTCCATCTCATCATAATCATCCCTGAACTCAGGCATTTTTAATCCTCATCGTCCGTATCATTCAGAATCAGTCGAATCACTCTGTCCTGACCCTTGGAAAAGTCCTTGGAAAGTTGCAGTTTCCGCATCTCTTTTCGCACATTCGGCGTTGCGATCAGCCAACGGATCGTCGAAATAATCGTCAGCGCATCGAGTTTCTTACCCAGACCCAAATTGATGAAGCCGTTCTGGATTCCGGCAAAAACATGCTCCGCTTCGCGTTCGTTCTGCGCCATCACAATGGACGGAACACCCATGCTCGCAAGTTCATACACTGTTCTGCCCTGCGAAGTGATTGCCAGATCCATTTTGTTCATATAAGCGCTGACACGCTTCACATCCACATGAATATAAATGCGGTTCTCTTCGTCCGTTAAAATTGCATCTTTATGCGGATAGGCGAAGCCGAGCAGAAAATGGAAGTTTACTTTCGGCATCTTCGGATGTAGCACCTTACAGATCTCATAGAGTCTGCCGGTCAGATTCGAGGGGTCCGCGCCGCCGAAGATCACCAGAATATTTTCCACCTCTTTTGAGAATTCTTTCGGCTCCTCTTCCAGGAATTCATCTCTGATGCAGAAATATTTGGAACCGTAATATTCGTTGGGCAGCATCTCACGCTTCTCATAGAGTGCATTGATCACGGCGTCCGCATACTTGGCGCCTTCGCCGACGTCTTCAAAATTCACAACGCGCTTGCAGTATTTCGAAACCATCGTCATATAGGAAACGGAAGTATCCAAAATGTCATTGACCAGAATATCGGGCTGTACTTCCTGCAGCAGCGCCTCGAACTCCGCCTCGTCCTTAACCGCTCGGATCGGGAAATTGGCTTCCCGTATCCTGGCAATTCCAAGATCGGATTCCATATCCGCCACAAAAAGAAGTTCATGTCCCGTCAGTTTATACGCAAGCGTTAGGCAGCGATAGACATGTCCCATCCCGAGTTGCATTTTTCCGACCGTCCGGAATACAATTTTCTTTCTTCTCAGGATGTTCTCGCAGAGTACCCAGTCCGAATAGGTGTCAATATCCATTGCCTCATCTTCGGGAATCTCGAAAATATTGACCTTTTCGCCGATTCTGCTGTGTTCCGAAACGCACGCTCTCCTTGTAATCAGGAAGCCGCCGGTTTCGATATAGTTCGCCGGCAGTTCCTGCGAATTCAGTCTCTTTTCATAGTTCTTGGTGATCACGCCGTCCTGAATTCCCCAGGAAAGATGCGGTTTGTTCATTGCCGAAATCACGGTATCCCATTCGCTTTGCTCGAAGAACTCGATGGCGCGCTTTACCGTCTCCGCCTTCAGCGTGGGCGAGGTGGCCTGCATGGTGATAACCGTGTCGTATTGCTTCCCTTTGAGCGCTTCCATATAGCCGACCGCATGATGAATCACGGGATCGAGCGTCACCCTGTCCGTTGCGAGTTCCGCCGGTCTCTTGATCACCTCTACGCCGCGCTTTTCAACGATTCCCGCCAATTCCTCATCGTCGGTCGAAACCGCAACATCCACATCCATGGTCTCTTTGAGAGACTTGGCATTCTCAATCGAATAACCGATGAGCGGCTTTCCGCACATAATTCGCACATTTTTACGGGGAATCCGCTTGGAACCGCCCCTTGCCGGAATCACGATCAATGTCTTCATATTCAGCCTTTCTTCAGGTATTTCTTCTTCATATAGTCAAACAGTAACATTATATCATGTCTCTTCACAATTGCAAAAACGCCCAGCAAAACAGCGGCGAAGCCGTACCGATAAAGGAAGGTATAGCGATAGCGTTCGGCATCGGTCACATCGGAATACAGCATCACGATTCCAAGGGAAGCCGCTATGGCAAATGCCATCGAAAGAAACATGAACCAATCGCTGTAGACGTTCTCCCGAATCACATAAACCGTCATGATATAGTGGAACAGCATCAGAAACAGGTAGGACGCCAGCGTGGTATATGCGGCGGCAAGGTAGCCGTAGCGCGGAATAAACAGCGTATTCAGTCCGAAATTGAGCAGCGCCGCCAGAATCGAACTCACCGCAATCAGCGGCGTCTTTTTATAAAACAGCTCCACATTGACATAGTTGGTATAGAAATACTGCGCCAACGCACCGAGCGCAACCGGCGGTACAACCCATTTGGAAATCCAGTAATCTCTTGCGCCCGGAGACAACAGTTTCAACGCCTCCGGCGCAACGGTAATAAAACCGAGCGTTAAGAAGACTCCCAGCAGAACCAGTTTCTTCTGATACTTCCTGATCGACGCCCTGTGTCCCGCGTGCAGTTCCTCATTAAACCATGGCAGCCATGCCTGTCCGATTGCATTGGTGAAAATCATGAGCAGCGTCGCGAACCCGTAGCCGAAAATATAAAGTCCCGCTTCGGAATCACCGCAAATATCCTTGATCATGATGCGGTCGATCTGCGCCAGTACCACAAGCGCCAACGCGTGCGGAATCATCGGCAGCCCGAACCGGAGCGCGTAGAGCCAGTATTCCTTTTTGTAGAATCTCTTCCCCTGTTTCAGCGTTCTGAGATAAAAGTAAATTCCCAAAAGGAAGGTGGTGAGGATGGAGCCGATAATCTTACCGAAATATCTCCTGTCATTGAAAACAAGCATCAGCAGAACGGACATTGCCACAGTCCCGATACAGGTGATGAGCGAGATCATAATATTCTCTCTGTATCTGTATTCGTATCTGAATTTCTGCAGCGCATATTCCACCGAAGGGGAAAAAACCAGATAGACAAAGAGTACGATCACCAGCGGAACCTCGTAGCGAATCCATACGGAAATCTGTTCCCGAAGCAGGAGCGCGGCAATCAGTACGATTGCGGCAAAGGAACTGGAAAGCCCCTGCAGGCAGGAGAGGTATTCATCGAACTTCTCCCCAAAGTCCAGCTTTGCTCTGCCGATGGAATAAACAACGCAAAGACAGGTGATGATATTAAATATTTCAATCCATGAATTAAAGGTGTTCGCAATTCCGTAATCCGCAGTGGACAGCATATTCGTGTAGATCGGCGAAGTGATAATCGCCACTGCACGGATGGCGATGCTGGAAACCGTGTACCAGATGCCGGATCGCAACACTCTTTTACTCTGTTCACTCATTCGCAAACATATCCTCTTTCAGAATGGTATCTTCCGGGATCTCAACCGCGGCGATCCTGCCGATCAGTTCCGGCATTCTCGCGGGAGAGATGCCGCTTCCCGGACGCTTATAGGTCAGCATCTCTTCCGTGATCACGCTGCCCTTGGCGATATCTTTGGCGGATACGACGGATCTGCGCGCATTGGCGCGGGCTGCCGCTTCCGTTTCCAGGCTCACCAGATCGCCGCAGCCTCTGATCAGATCCTGTTCCTGAATGGAAGAAAGAATCCTGCGTGCATCGGATGGATCCATGGCGTGATAATGGTCATTTCCCTTGAGCGTTTTGTCCAGGGTAAAATGTTTCTCGACCAATTGCGCACCAAGGTGATAGGCGGCTTTGATCACATCGCAGTTTTCCGTCGGCTTGGTATGATCCGAATAACCGATATACAGTTCCGGAAACTGCTCCTTTAACGACTGAATCTTCAGGAGATTGGCGTCGCGAAGCGGCGTCGGATATTCGAGGACGCAGTGCAGCAAGACCAGTTCCTTTTCATTGACGCTGCGAATCGCTTCCACCGCGGCAACAATCTCCGGCAAATTGGAAGCGCCGACAGAAAGCAGAATCGGTTTTTGCTTCTTTGCCTGGTAGGTGATGAACGGAAGATTGGAAAGATCCGAGGACGAAATTTTATAGACGTCCATCATTTCATCCAGATAGTCTGCGGATTCAAAATCAAACGCCGTCGATAAGAACTCAATCCCAAGTTCCTCCGAATATGTCTTGAGTTCTTTGTATTCTTCGTATCCGAAACCGTCAAATTTCCGAAACAGTTCATACTGGGATCTGGTCGGCTCTTCCGTGATGTCCCAGTAATAAGGAGAAGCCTTGGCGGCAAGCGTGCCCGCCTTGTAGGTCTGGAACTTCACGGCATGAATGCCGGCATCCCGCGCTTCTTTCACCATTTTCTTCGCGGCTTCCATCGGCGTGATCCCTTCCTTGACAGCAATATCGTAATAATTCACGCCGATCTCGGCGATCAGAACGAATTGCCCTTCTCTTAATCTCTGAATGATTGTACTCATGCTCACTCCTCTTTCTGTCTGCAATATTGCCGGTATCCCTTTTCGTAAAACAGTTTTAACTGACTGATCTGGAAACGGAATTTCTCATCCTCCTGCGCCTTTTTGGAGAGTACCTGATCCGCCTGCTCCATCAGATAGAACAGATCGATCTCCACGCCGATTTCCCGAATGGTTTCCAGATAGGCTGCGCAGGAATGAATGTTGTCAATCTCGCCGAAATCTCTGATCAGCGCCGGCAGTTCCTCGAAGCTGTGTACCCTGTCGATCCCGTCGATCAGTTCAAACGGAACGTCACCGAAAATAATGGACTTTCTTCCCATCAGCGCTTCTTCGAAAGCGGTAGTGCCGACAATGGTAACCACGCCCTTTGCGCCGGTGATCCATGGTTTGGGATCATGATAATAATTCACCTGTACCAGACGCACGTTATGCAGTTCCCGTACCTTTCGATAGAAGGCAACGCCCCGCTCTCCGAGCATCGCCTGATGCTCCTTGACATATAATTTCCAGCCGACCGGCAGAGATTTGCTGACCTGCTCGATCAGGTTCAATTCGTCGACATAGTAAGAAGCCTTCACAAACACCGTCGACTCCGGTATCAGGTGCAGCGGCATGTAAACATACGCTTCCCCCTGCACCGGCGCCTCGAACAGTTTGTTTTTCCCCATATATTTCCGACGCACCAGCATCGTTTGCAGGTAATGCTTCATATAGGGAAGGCTCGGCGCATAGAGGATCCGGTTCGTTCTCTTTAACTTAAGGTTGCGCGCGCTCAAGTCCATGTTCCAGAAATAATGCAGTTTACCGCGCATCACCCTTAAGATCCAGAGCAGAGAATCCCGCCGGTACTGCGCGGTTACGGTATTGGCGAACTCTCGGTTCATAATCGTGGTCTTCTGCCTGTAATCTTCAATATAGGCGTAACTCTCCGCCATTTCTTCGCGGGATTTCTTCAGGTTTCGCTCGTAAGCCTTTCTGACATAGTCGTCGATCCCGTTCGTGTTCTGAAAGGTCGGATACTTATAATAACCGAACTTTGAATATTCCACCGTGATATAGGGGATTCCCCGAACGTACGCCACCTCGTTGATGATGGTACGCTGCAGTTCTGCATTGTCGAAATCCAGAATCATGTCCGGTTTGAATTCCTGAAAGATCTTGAGAATCTTCCTGTAATTCAGTTCGAGCCAGTACATATTCTCATCGTAATCCGTTACCGTCCAGTAATATCTCCAATGATAGTGCTTCGTGTTCTCCTGCGAACACATGAGCTGCATATTCAGATTTTTAAAATGCGTATAAGTCTGCTCTATCTCTTCCAGATAAGCAAGATCGACGGGGGAAACACGGTTCTTTTTCTTTCGGTTCAGTCCTTCCGTATATTGCGCACAGATATCCCTGACGTCATAGAGCGTAACTTCCGGCAGTTCCTCTTTGAAGCGATAATAGGTGTTCTGATTATAGTAACACTTGTTATACGAGCACTCGGAAGACATGATGTAGAAGGCGGCAACTTCGTTCCCCTGCTGCAAATAATCTCTGGCGACGAACCAGAGCGGTTTGGAATAGGTTTCTCTGCATACAAACAGGATTCTTTTATTTTGAATTACATCCGTCATTTTATTCTCCATCACTTTAGGCTTCACCCTCGTCCGTTACTTCCTTTGTTTGTACCACTCTGGCAATCGCCTCAAGATATCCGTAACCGTCCGTTTCATCCGGCTCCAGTACCGCACCCTCTCCCCATTCGTTCCACGCGTTGATGAATATGAAATCTTCGCGGTCTCCGGCAACCTTTTGCTGCAACGTTCTCAACACCCGCTCGAACCGCTCCGGGTTCGTTCCGCGATAAATCAGACCTTTGTATTTTCTTCTCGGCGTATTGTCCCAGTTCGGAATCAGTCCGGGGAACTCATTCGCGGCATACTCACGCCTTTCAATCGCCCGATAAATCCACTCTGCCGGAATCCTTCGTTCCAAAAGTTTCCTCTTCCGCAATCGGTTGCACACCGTCCGCCACAATACGGAAAGATTGTAACTGCACCTCTGCGCCACGTTCAGACTGTGCTTCAGGGAATAGCCCGGTTCGAAATAATAATAGCCGTCAATCGCGGCGCTTCTTGTTTCCTGTCTTCCGGCAGTTTTACCGGAAACCAGATAGATCCCCCGAAAGCCCGCCTCAATTGCCCATTGATTAAAACATGCTTTCATTTCTTCGAGCGCGGCGATATCAAAGGTGCGGTAAACCTGCAAGACCGGTTGATTGTCAACCTTAATATATCTTTCATCCGCAAAAAAGCGAAGCAGATAATCAAAATGCCGTTTCCAGTCCTCTTTGGTTCCATAAGTCTGCTCCATCAGAATCTGATCCGCAAGACCGTACCAGGTTCTGGTCCAGGTCTCATTCGCCCAACAGATACAGTAGCGCAGATCGATCTCCGTATGCTCCCGCAGAATCTCCATCGGCCGTCCCATGAGCTGTCGTCCGCAGAACCAGTACTGATAGATGCTGAATCCGTAGATTCCGTATTTCTTCGCCAGCTCCGCCTGCCAGGTGAAGGTGGCGACAGCATCCTTTTCCAGATCGTAATATCTTTCGTTCAGCGGTACGCGGGGCTGCTGATGCCCCTGAAACAGCGGCTCTCCCGATTTCACCGCCGTCCATTCCGTATAACCCTTCCCCCACCAGGCGTCATTTTCGGGGAACGTATGATATTGCGGAAGATACATGCACATGACCCTCATTCGGCATTACTCCTTTGTCTTTTGTCATTTTGTCTGCGGCTCTTCCGCTTTCGCTACTGCGAGCAATGCATCCGCGAGCACTTTCCAACTGTTTGTCCGATCGTAACTTCTTCCGGCTACCGTTTGAAATAACTTTCCGTCTATCGCATCCTTCATTAATCCGGCAAGCGCATCCGCATCGAAGGGGTCAAAATAATATGCGTTATTATATCCGTCCAACACTTCCCTGCAAAACGGGCAGTCGGACGCCAGAATCAGACTGCCGACACCTGCCGCCTCTGCCGGCGGATAACCGAAGGTTTCGATGTAGGACGGGAACACGAGAACGTTCTTCGCATATCGGTCGAACACTGCCTGTCGATCCAGACTTCCCATGCAGTTAAAATGAGACAGGATCGCTTCATCCGCGGGCTGCGGAAGCATTCTGAAAAGCGCTTCCCGCTCCAGCGTCACATGAATCCTGAAATCGTGAATCCCCGCCCGAAGCAGAACTCCGGCGGCACTATATAATAACGCATGATTCTTATAGAGCATTTCCCCGGACGGGAAGAAGAAATCCCGACAGGAATAGGAAGCCGGAGAAAGCGTTGTCTCAAGCAGTGTTACCGTCGGCGTGATTTTCACAATTCTGTCCGCAGCGATCTTCGTTTTCTTCAGAACGGCTTCCCGCATCCAATCCGTCTGCACGATGGTCAGATCCGCGCGTAGAATCGAACGGTTGATGAGTCGACCGATCAAATGCTGGTAGACCGCATATTCTCTTTCTTTCTTTCGGAAGAAGGAGAACCTTTTCATGTTCTGGAAACCGAGCGGCTGGTGCACATAGAGCGCCTGCTTCCCTCGATAACCGGAAACCAGAGTGTTCTGCATGGAGAAATACAGATCGGGCTGTAACCCTTCGATCACCTTCTTTCCGGTGAACAGATCGAATTGCAGCCGGTGCAGCCAGCCCTTCTTTACTTCCGGAATCGTGCGTACGGAAATGTTGTCCCGCTCTTCCAAATAGTGATCCGAAAGCAGAAAGATCCACTCGTTCTTCTGATCGTTTTCCGCCAGATAATGATAGAAATCAAGCAAAACGGACAAGGCGCCCGTCTTGCTTGCGGCAATATCGTTTACAACGATTCTCATGAAAGTTCCTCAGTTCTTCAACCAGACCGTCTTGTTGACAATCGGCGTATAACTCTGGATCAGCTTCACCACTTTGACGGACACATTGGCGTCGGCATAATCGGGCGACTCAATCATGGGTTCGCCATTTCGGAACATCGACACCGCCAGTTCCGTTGCCTGTTCCACGTCCTTTTCCCTGATCCCGCCGATCACAATGCTGCCCTTATCCAGCACCTCCGGTCGCTCCGTGCTCGTTCGGATCAACACGCCCGGAAATTGCAGCATTGCCGCCTCTTCCGATAACGTGCCGCTGTCGGAGAGAACACAGAACGCGTTCCGCTGCAACTGGTTGTAATCTAAGAAGCCGAAAGGCTGCAGGTTCTGCACGAGCGGATGAAATTGAAAGTTCCGCGCTTCGATGAATTTGCGGGAACGGGGATGCGTGGAATAAATCACCGGCATCCGGTACTTCTCCGCGATATGGTTGATGGCGTTCATCAGATCCGTAAAGTTTTCCGGAAGATCAATATTTTCTTCCCTGTGCGCCGACACCAGAATGTATTTCCGCGCTTCCAACTTCAATTTTGCCAGCACGTCGCTTTCCTTGATCTCTTTCAGATGCGTTGTCAGCACTTCTTTCATCGGAGAGCCGGTGACAAAGATTGTTTTGCCGTCGATTCCTTCCGACAGCAGATATCTTCTGGAATGCTCCGTGTAGGGCAAATTGATATCCGAAATATGATCGACGATCTTCCGATTGATCATTTCCGATACATTCCAGTCCCAACACCTGTTGCCTGCTTCCATGTGGAAAATGGGAATTTTGAGCCGTTTTGCGGAGATCGCGCTGAGCGCCGAATTGGTGTCTCCGAGGATTAAAAGGGCGTCGGGACGCACTTTTGACATCAGGGCATAGGATTTCGAAATGATGTTGCCCATGGTTTCGCCCAAATCAGCGCCGACACTTTCAAGGTAATAGTCGGGATCTCTTAATTGAAGATCCTCGAAAAAGATCCGGTTCAGCCGTTCATCGTAATTCTGTCCGGTATGCACCAGGATATGATCGAAATACCGATCCGCGCATTTGATTACCTCAGACAGACGGATGATCTCGGGTCTGGTGCCGATGATCGTCATCAGTTTTAATTTCCCCATGTTTCCCTCCTATACGGGTTCGAAAAAGGTATCCGGATGCATCGGGTCAAAACTCTCGTTCGCCCACATCACCGTAACCAGATCCTGCGTTCCGATATTTGTAATATTATGGGTATATCCCGTCGGAATGTCCACCACCGTCAATTCCGAGCCGTCAACGATATATTCCGTCACCTTTGTTTCTCCGATCTTGCGGAAGCGGATGCTTGCCCTTCCCGCCACGACGAGAAACTTTTCGTTTTTGGTGTGGTGCCAGTGGTTCCCTTTGGTGATCCCCGGTTTCGTCACGTTGACCGACACCTGTCCGCGATCCGGCGTTTTCAGGAATTCCGTAAAGGAGCCTCTCTCGTCGCATTTCATGGTAAGAGGATAGGAGAAATCATCCTCTGCAAGATAACTCAAATAGGTGCTGTACAATTTGCGCGTAAAGGGATCTTCCAGTTCCGGTACCCTGAGGGTCGTACGGCTGCAACGAAACGAACGGATCTCTTCTGCAAGGGATCCGAGGCTGACCTGATAGGTGATCGGAACACTGCAAAAATCGCCTTCTTTCTCCGCTTTCCCCTCTCCTGCAAGGAAAAGGGCGTCCAACACATCGTCGATATAGACGAGCGGGATCTCGTGCGTCGGATCGCTGATTGCGATCGGTTCGTCCCGCGCGATCTGATGGCAGAAAGTCGCCACCACACTGTTGTAATGCGGACGACACCACTTGCCGAACACGCCGGGAAGCCGGAACACGAATACCTGCGCGCCGCTTTTCTTCGCATGCGCAAACAGCAAATCTTCCGCCGCTTTCTTGCTTCTGCCGTATGGATGATCCAGCGCCGCCTGCGTTGACGAAGTCATGATGACGGGCGCGGAATTAGAGAAGCTACGCAGCGCCTCCAGCAATTCTTCCGTAAAATTCGTATTGCCTTCTGCGAATTCCTTCTCATTTTGCGGCCGGTTCACGCCTGCAAAATGATATACGATCTCACATTGCCGCACATATTCCGCCAACGCTTCCTTCGTGGTATCGATATCACATTCGTAAATCGTCTCGACGCCGCGGTTATGAAGTTCCGCTATAAAGTTCCTGCCGATAAAGCCTTTTGCGCCTGTCACGAGCACTTTCTGTTTCATTTGTTCACCTGTTTGCTTCCATAGCTGCAATTTCGTCGCGAATATAGGAAAGCGTCAGCAGTTTTTCCTTTACCGCCTCCACGTCAAGCATCGTCGTATTGTTGGAATTGAACTCCTGCAATCGGGTCCGCTCTACATTTCCTTCCTTGAAGTATTTGTCGTAATTTAAATCTCTCTGGTCCGCAGGCACCCTGTAGAAGCCTCCCATATCAACCGCCCGTGCGCATTCCTCATTGGTCAGCAGCGTTTCGTACATTTTCTCGCCATGCCTGATGCCGATGATTCTCACTTCATTGTCCGAGTGGAAGAGTTCCTTGACAGCCTGCGCCAGAACCGCAATCGTACAGGCGGGAGATTTCTGCACCATGATATCTCCGGCGTTTGCGTGTTCAAACGCGAAGATCACCAATTCAACCGCTTCCGCAAGACTCATGATGAATCTTGTCATCTTCGGTTCCGTGATCGTCAGCGGAAGCCCTGCTTTGATCTGTTCGATAAAGAGCGGAATCACGGATCCCCGTGAACACATCACGTTGCCGTAGCGAGTTCCGCAGATGGTGGTATCTGCCGGATTCACGGTTCTCGATTTCGCCACAAAGACCTTTTCCATCATGGCTTTGCTCGTCCCCATCGCATTGACGGGATAGGCAGCCTTATCGGTCGACAGGCAAATCACCTTTTTCACCCCGGCTTCAATGGCGGCAGTTAAGACGTGATCCGTGCCGATGACATTCGTTTTGACCGCTTCCATCGGGAAGAATTCGCAACTGGGCACCTGTTTGAGCGCCGCGGCATGGAAAATGTAATCTACGCCGTGCATGGCGTCTTGTACGCTCCGAAGATCCCTGACATCGCCGATGTAATATTTGATCTTGGGATCGTTGTATTGGTGCCGCATATCATCCTGCTTCTTCTCATCCCGCGAGAAGATCCTGATCTCCCTGATCTCAGTCTGTAAGAAGCGTTCCAGCACGGCATTCCCGAAAGAGCCCGTTCCGCCCGTGATCAGTAATGTTTTCCCTTCGAACATATCATTCCGACCTTTCTTTATTGATTCGCTTTCTCTATCAGTGCAACGGAACGGGTCACATCAAAGTGCCGTTCCAGATACCTTCTTCCGTTCTCTCCGTATTGCGCAAGTTCCGCTCTGTTGCCTATCATCTCTTCGACGCAGTCGCAGAAGGCATCCGCATCATCCGAGGGACACCACCGTCCGCAAGCGGCTTCCGTTTCGATCAGGTTCTTAAGATCCGTCGTCCGATCGGTACAGGCAAGAATAGGCTTTGCCCCCGCCATATAACTCAACGTTCTCGACGGGTAATTCGGAATCGTAAACCTGGCGTCGAGCGAAATCAATCCGACGTCACAGCCGCGCATCATCACCTCATATTCCTTGGGCGGAAGAAACGCATGGAAGGTAAGGTTGGGAAGTTTCTTCGCCGCTTCCTTCACCTTTTCCTGTTCCGATCCGTTTCCGATCATGACAAATTCCGCAGGAAGCATACGCATCCGCTTGGAACCGATCGTCCGGAGCAGAAAATCAATCGCCTGCGGCTTGCCGAAATTGCCGCCGAACACGAACCGCAGCGGTTCGTCCTCTCCTCTGGTATTCTCGCACGAAACAAGGGGAGTTATCTTCTGCGTGTTCGGGAAAATGATGATTTTGCGCGCATCCATATTCGGCTCATGTTCCAATAAATAACGCCTGTTCCCTTCCGACATGCAGCCGATCGTATCGGACAGCGCGTAAAGGCGCTTCTCCTGTCTGCGGAAATAGGCATAGATCGGGCTTCTCCTCGAGAACAGTTCCAAATCCACCGCGTTCTGCGGGAAGATATCCTTCAGCATCAGGAACGACCTGCAGCCGTATTTCTTCTTTGCGAACTTCACCACGCCGGAAAAGGTGATCGGCGGCGTGGCGTAGATCACCAGATCAAAGGTTTCCCCCGACAGGTATTTCTTCATCGCCGCAATCAGACGAGGCGTGATGCGTAGCGTCCGAATGCCCTTTTTCAGGAAGCCGACACCGAAGAGTTCGCCGACCAAAACCTTGAGAAACCGGACGTTTCCGCTTTGGATCAGAGACGTTTCCCTCGTCTCCTTCGGACCGCATACCTGCACCACGGTCACGGTATGCCCCGCTTCCGTCAGCGCATTGATGAGGTCGGAATAGATGCCCTGCTGATTGAGATCGATTTTGCTGAGTGTCGGATACAGAATTCTCATACGGTTTCCTACGGAATGATTTCTTTGTCGGTAAAATCTCTGATGCAGACTTCGTTGTACTTCATCATGCAGACATTCTCGCGATATACGCCGATCTCCGGTCGATTTTCAAGCCCTTCTAAGTTTCTGACGATCAGCGCGGGGAAGTCGACGCCGCAGGCATGGGCATGCGGATAACCGCCGCCGAATCTCGGGTTGATCTCGGAGAAATAGTATTTGCCGTCCGCTTCGAAAATATCGATGTCAATCACCCCGCGAAAGCCGAGCGATTCAACCGTTTGCGCGATCGTATCGAACAGCGCCGGAATCTTTACGGATACGGACTTGTCCGTTTCTCCGGCACGCATCTTGATTTTCTTCTTCAGGAAAATGTGCGTACATTTCCCGCTGATCAGATCGACATAGACGTCCGCGCCGTATTCCAGCCCGTCCATATATTCCTGTATCATCAGATCCTCGTATCTGGTGAACAAAACGGCAATCTCGTCCTCATTGATGACCTTGTTGATATTGATGCTTGCGCTGCCCCTGACAGGCTTCACGAAGACCGGAAACGCGGCTTTCGCATGATCCAGATCGTCAAAGAAGCGGTACATGTCGACATAGCACTTCGCCGTAGGGATCCGCTGCTTCTTCATCAGTTTCGCAAACCGATATTTGTCCAGACAGTTCTCGCAGAGTTCATAGTCCGAAACGATCGGCGTGGTTCCGATCGCAAGAAAGCGATCCCGTTCCTTTGCAAGAAGGGACAGTTCCGGATCAATCAGCGACAATACGCCCTTGATGCGTTCCTTCACACAAATATCCAGAATCCTTTCGATATAACCCTCTTCACTGATGCGCGGTACGAGATAGAAAGCGTCCGCATCATAAATTGCAGGCGCAAGGTTGGAACAGTCCGTCGCAATGACGCGCCCTTTGCCGTGCAGTGCCGTTTTGAATGCCTGTACCACCTTATTTCTGGTGCCGGCGCTAAGAATCAATAAGTTCATTGCTGTCCTCTCAAATAATCAAAATACAGCGGCGTACCGCCGGTGTGCAGGAAAAGGATATTCTTCCCGCTGATCTTTCGTTCGCGTAATTCTTTCAACATGCCGCAAAAAGCCTTGCCGACATAGGTCGTGTCCATCGGAAGCCCGTCATGCGACATCACCTTGGCAATCACCTGCGTGATCTCCTCGTCGTAATGACCGTAGCCGCCGAGACGGTATTGATCCGTAAACAGCAACTCCTCTTCTCTGAAAAGAGCGCTTTCCTCTCCAAGATAGTCAAGGATGCTCTGTCGGATCACGTCTTTGCCGCAATTCTCTTCTCTTGCAATACTGATGCCGCAGACCTTCGGCGCCGCTTTTCCCTCCGCAAGCGCCCGCAGTCTTCCAACGACCAGTCCTGCCTGTGTAGATCCGGTTCCCGATGCGAACCAGATAGAGTCAAACCGCGTCTGCAGCTCACACTGCTGGCGGCAGATTTCTTCATAAGCGTCGACATAAGCGCCGGTGCCGAGATTTCCGTGTCCGCCCCCCATCACGAAATAGGGCATATATCCCTTTGCACGGAAACTTTCGATCCGCTTCTCAATGGTTGCCCCCACCTCGGAAAGAGGGCAGACCTCAACGGAAGCGGAAAACCGTTCCGCCAGGAACCGATTGAAAGAAAGCGTATGTCCGGAACTGTCGGGAGAGATGATATGACATCGGATTCCGAGCGCAAATGCCATATTGGCAATAATTCTGCAATGATTGCTGCTCGCGCTTCCGTAAGTCATCAGCAGATCCGTTCCGGTTCCGATGAGATCACGATAAAAGGCTGCCGCCTTTCTCGCCTTGTTGCCGCCGAAACTGAAAGGAATCAGATCCTCACGCTTCACAAAGATCCGATTTTCGGAATATGCTCCGCTCAGTTCAACAATCGGTGTTGCCTGCAGCGGTTGTTCAAAGAGTGCGATTCTGTTCATAGTTCTCCCATCAGGTCTTCTTCCGACAAAACGCCGCGTTCGATTTGATCTCTTCTGTACATGTCAAGATCAGCCACCGTCTGCGCGCCGCCCGATAACGTTCCCGAACGTTTCGCCACCTTGCCGATCGTTTGGAAGATCACTTTCAGATCCATACCGAAAGAGAGATGATCCACATAATCCAGATCATATCGGAAACGTTCTTCCCAATCCAGCGCATTTCGACCGTTGATCTGCGCAAGTCCCGTCAATCCCGGTCTCACGTCATGTCTCCTGAACTCTTCCCTGGTATAGTAAGGAAGATATCTCACAAGCAGCGGGCGCGGTCCGATCAGGCTCATGTCGCCCTTTAAGATATTGAACAGTTCCGGAAGTTCGTCCAGACTGGTGGAACGCAATTTCCTGCCGAACGGCGTCAGCCGCTCCTCATCCGAAAGCAACGTACCGTTTTCATCGCACGCATCCGACATTGATCGGAATTTGTACATGCGGAACACCTTGCCCTTTCTGCCCGGTCGCTCCTGGCAGAACAACACGGGACTTCCGAGTCTGCATCGAATCAGCAGCGCCAGGATTCCGTAGAGCCAGCCAAGCAGCAGAATTGCCAGCGCAGACAGAATGATATCGATTGTTCTCTTGATGATACTTCGATAGATCATTTTCCAAATAACCCTCTGATCAATGTAATGATCTTCTCCATCTCTTCCTCTGTATTCTTAATGTCGGAAGGAAGACAGAGTCCTGTGGAAAAAACCGTCTCTCCTACGGATCTTCCTTCCGCAACGCTGACAAATTCGTTCTGCCGATATACCGGCTGCAGGTGCATCGGTTTCCAAATCGGTCTGCTCTCGATATTCTCACGCTCCAGCGCTTCCATTACAGTCTCCGGTTTCACGGAAGACGCTTCATCGATCGTCATGCAGCTCAACCAGAAGTTGGGCTCCGCGCCTTTGCCGTACGGATTCATACGGATCTCCGTAAGATCTGCGAAGGCTTCCCTGTAACGCTGATAAATCGCTTTCTTTCGCGCGATATGCGCATCAAGATGCAGCAGCTGTCCTCTGCCAATGCCCGCGACCACATTGCTCATCCGATAATTGTAGCCGATTTCTTTATGTTCATAGTGACGCTCGTTTTCTCTCGCCTGGGTTGCCAGGAAGGTCGCCTTCTTCGCGACCGCTTCCTCAGAAGAAACCAGCATTCCGCCGCCGGAAGTCGTAATGATCTTATTTCCGTTGAAAGAAAAGATGCCGATGTCTCCGAAGAGCCCCGTCTGCCTCCCGTTCAACTTCGCTCCGAGCGATTCCGCCGCATCTTCTATGAAAATCACGCCGTGTTCCTTACAGATCTCCGCAATCTCCGTCAGTTTTGCCGGCGTACCGTACAGATTGGCGCAGATGACGGCTTTGGCTTTAGGATAAAGAGAAAAGGCTCTCTCCAATGCTGCCGGATCCATGTTCCATGTCTCTTCCTCGCTGTCGATGAAGACAGGCTTCGCGCAAAGATAAGTGATCGGATTCACCGTCGCCGCAAAGGTCAAATCGGAACCGAAGACAATATCATCTCTTCCGACGCCCGCCATCACCAGCGCAAGATGAATCGCCGCAGTTCCCGCGGAAAGCGCCGCGGCGTGTACCTCTCCCCCAAGATACTGCGCGAACTCCTTCTCGAAGGCGTTGACATTGGGACCAAGCGGCGCTACCCAGTTGCTGTCAAAGGCCTCCTGTACATATTGTAATTCTTCCCCGTGCATGGTCGGAGAAGAGAGATAAATTCTCTTTGTCACAATAGTCTCCTCTTCAGTCGTTGATATGTACCGCTGCGTTGACGATATTCTGTTTCTCGTCCTTTAACCGATAGGTCGGCACCAGGCATTTCACCCAACGCAGAATCTCTTCTTTTCCGGCTTCGCCCTCTACTTCTTCCTTCAGTTCACACAACTGTTCAAAGAAACGAGCTTCATTGAATTCGATCGGCTTGCCGATATGGATCAGCCGATTCGCCGTATCCTGCATGCCTTCCTCTTCCAGCAGCGTCTCCTCGTACAGTTTCTCTCCCGGACGCAGTCCCGTGAACTTGATCTGGATATCTTCTCCCGGCACATAACCGGAGAGACGGATCAGATTGATGGCAAGATCGAGGATCTTCACAGGCTCTCCCATTTCCAGTACAAAGATTTCTCCGCCCTTGGCATAGGCGCCTGCCTGCAATACCAGCGATACCGCTTCCGGTATCGTCATGAAATAACGGATGATATTCGGATGCGTCACCGTGACCGGTCCGCCTTCCGCGATCTGCTTTCGAAACAACGGGATCACGCTGCCGTTGCTGCCCAAAACGTTTCCGAACCGAACCGCAACGAAATCGGTTCGACTGCGATTGTTGTATGCCTGTACAATCATCTCGCAGATTCGTTTGCTGGCGCCCATGATGTTGGTCGGATTCACCGCCTTGTCCGTACTGATCATCACGAACTTATCCGTACCGTAGGTCACCGCAGCCTCCGCCACCTTCCACGTACCCATGACGTTATTCTTAATCGCTTCGTTCGGACTGTCTTCCATCAGCGGCACATGCTTATGCGCAGCCGCATGGTAGACAATATCGGGGCGGTAGAGTTCGAAAATCCGGTTCACCCGGTTCGTATTTCTGACGGAGCCGATCAGAACCTTCAGATTCAGTTCCGGGTGGCTCCTCATTAACTCCTGCTGAATATCGTAGGCACTGTTCTCATAGATGTCGAAAATAATGAGCTGCTTCGGGCGGTTGGTTGCAATCTGTCTGCAAAGTTCCGACCCGATCGATCCTCCCCCGCCGGTCACCAGCACCACCTTGTTCTGCACATAGCCCATAATGGAATCCAGATCGACCTGAATCTGTTCTCTGCCGAGCAGATCGATCACATCCACCTTACGCAGTTGAGACACGTTGACTTCCCCGTTGACCAGCTGATAGATGCCCGGAAGCGTCTTCAACTCGCACTTCGTCTGTTTGCAGATTTCCAGAATCTCGCGAATCTGCGCCTTGGGCGCAGAGGGCATCGCTATGATGATTTCATCGATATCGTATTTGGCAACATTTTCAAGAATTACATTCCTGCTTCCGACCACCTTGACGCCGTGAATATAACTTCCGATCTTGGCGGGATCGTCATCGATGATACAGAGCGCGTTCTTCTGAATATAACTGGAAGTTCGCATCTCACGGATCAGCGAGTTCCCCGCCTCACCGGCGCCGATGACCATGACATTGACGGATTTCGCCTGATCGGTGCGTTTCTCCACGAACGCACGGAAAGCACGGTAGAAGAAACGGCTGATCGCAACCAGCACGAGCAGAAAACCGCCGTAGAACACATAAGAACTTCTCGGATAACTCCAACCCAGAAACACATGTACAATCACCATCTGGGAAAGTGCGGAAGACAGGCAGGCAAGCCCCATATTGACGACTTCGATCGTGCCGGCATATTCCCACAGGCTCTGATACATTTTAAACAGCCAGAACAAAACGATCGTGATAAGAATGTTGAACGGCAGGTAATTCACCGCCGTATCCGTGAAAGCCGGATCCGCAATATCTCCCGGCCTGAAATCGAAACGTGCGATCAGACCGAGATAGGTGGAAAGCGCCACCGCCAGCGCATCATACAGGATCAGAACCGTTCTTCTGACGGCAATCTGTCTATTCTCAATTAAATATTTCTTCATTGCATTCACTTTCTATTGCTGCCCGAGCTAAAGATAAACATATCATCACATTATACCAAATTTTTGCTTCTTCGCCTAGTCCTGCCGTTGATGATCGCAAAGAGGGCGAGAAAAGCAAGAGAAAACGGCGGTACAATCACATAGTTTTCGAAAAAGGAAGTCACCAGAATCTCCATCATGCCTGCAAAGGCAAATTTCGAAACGGTGTCCTGTGAAACGGCAGTATGCAGTGAGAACAGGCGGAAACACAGGAAGACGCAGGCGACGGCAAACACCGCGATTCCATGCACAATGAGCAGATCCAAAAGACCGTTGTGTACCTCAAACATGCCCTGCATGAATTCCGTTTTCACCTGATAGTTGCTGCCCAGTCCCGTCATCGGCTGCTTCAGAAAAGCATCCCAGAGTTCCGCCCACAGTTCTTCCCTTCCGGAAAGGATATCCTTGTAGAAAATCCGAACCTGAAAACGATCCTTGAGCAGCGCAAGCCAGACATAGACTGCGGAAACAAGAATCGCGCCGAAGGTCGACAGAAGCGCCGCCGCACCGAAAAGCACTTTCGAACGCCACCATTTCTTCGGAATCAGGATCACCAGCAGAAGCGTAAGGAAACCGATGAGTGCACATCTGGAACGGTACCACGCAATGATATCAAAGCCCAGTACGATCATGGACGCTTGGCACAGATACAAAAGAAAACGATAAGTTCGTATCCTTCCCCCTTCCTTCTTCGACAGATATTCCCTGATATAAGCGAAGAGAATCATCAGAAACGAGAGTCCGGTTACCAGAATCAAACCGCCGTAATTGGTGTTGTAACCCTTGAAATAACCCTTGACGTCAATCGTCCAGTAGAAGAAAAAGAAGGCAAAATAGGCGGACGTCAGAAGGATCATCTTCTCACTCATTTCCATTTTGTTCGCCAGATAGCAGATCAGGAGAAAATCCGCAATCGTAAGAAGCGCGCCGATGCCGGAATTCACCAAAAAAATGTTGATCAGCGCCATCAGATCCGTTCCCGCCATCAGATAGAAAACCGGATCTTTCAGCGCGTCTTTCACATTGACACAGACGAAAAAACAGGCGAGCAGTCCGAGGGAAGCGATCAGCGTTCCGTAAGGGGTCACCGCCTCATACCAGGCATACACGTTCCATTCCGCCACTGTAAGCAGCACAATCGTGCCAAACAGGATCCAACTGCCTAATTTTTTCCTTTTCTCAGGATTCATATCTCATCCTCACTCTTCCTTGTAAGTACGGAAAACAGTTTTTTCATGATTCCGACGCTCTCTTTCCAATGCATTGCAAAAAGAAGCGCCAAAATGCATGCCGCCAAAAGATACGGCAGCAAGCCGGTCGGAAGCAGAATCATCAGTACAGCTTCCGCAACAAGCAGTCCGTAAGCAAGACCGTCTCTTACAAAACGCGCCGTAATCCGCACATACTTCCCCGTGATCCTAAGCGCCATAAAATACATGGTAAAATAAGATATTGCGGTGGCGACGGCGGCGCCCATCGGTCCGAATCTCGGGATCAACAGGCAGTTGAGCGCAATGTTCAAGACAGCGCCGACCCCCGTTGCAATCCCCATGGACTTGGAATCCTTATGCGCCAGACAGATCGATCCGAGAAAACCCGTGAGCGCACCGAACACGACCGAAATCAGCAGCGGCGGGACAAACGCCCATGCGCTGAAGAAATCCTTTCGGTAGAGAAAATAAGCCATCGGACGCACCAAGAGAATCAGAAAGGCACAGCCGAGTACCATAAACGTATGGTAAACGGTGTACATCGCCGTGAAAAAAACATCGCTTTTCTCATCCCGATAACTCTTCGTCGCCGACATCTGCCATGCCTGCGCGAAAATCCTCTGAAATACCATCAGAATCGCCGGAATCTTATAGGCGACCCCATAGATGCCGTTTGCCGCAGCGCCCAGAAACGCGACCACAAGATAGCGGTCGGCGGCATTATTGATCCAGCTTCCCGTCGAATACAGAATAAGCGGCGCGCCGTAAGCAAGCATTTCCTTCTCCAGTACCGCATCCCGTCGAAACGCGCGCTCCGTCTGATCCTTTTTCCTCAGCAGCAGCATCAGAATCGAAGCCGCGCCGTAAGCGATCATCTGAGAGAACAGGTAGCCGTTCAGGCCGATGCGAAGCACCAGCAGGAAATACAGATTACAGAGGATCATCACGAGCGTACAGGCAATGCTGCCGATCACAACGATCTGCACGCGCTCACAGCCCTGAAAATACAGGATCAGAAACTCATAGCACGCATCGGCTAAGAACAGGATCGCAAACAGCAGCAGATACCATTTCATTTCGGGCGATACGAAAAAGCAGGCAAGCCCGCAGAGAAACGCCACCAACGCCGAAGCTGCAAATGTGATTTTCACACCCGTATAGAGGATTGCACCCTGTTTCTGCGCCGAATCGATCCCGAAACGCAGCGCCGCCTCACCGCAATTGATCGTCAGCGCCGGAACCAGCAGAAGCAATGTCACCTGAAAGACATCCGCGATCCCGTATTCCGCCGTGGTGAGGATGTTGGTGTAGAACGGCACCAGCAGGAACACCAGAATCTTGGAGACGAAATTGCTGATCGTAAACAATGCAATATGACCTGCCAGATACCTATACTTCCCCATGCGCCGTCCTTTCCGCTTCCCCGCCCGCACTCGAAACCATACACAGGAGGAACAGCAGGTTCAACGCATAGTCCGCCCAGAGCAGATCCACGTCGAAAAAGGATTCGAAGAAGATCGCAAGCACGACGCAGAGAGCACAGTGTGCGAGCCGATCCGCCTCCGACCTCTTACGGAACACAGCCATTCTGCGAAAGAGGAAGACCATCACGCCCGCAAACGTCACCACACCGTATACGACCAGAATATTGTACATGGCGTTGTGCACGTTGAATTCGAAAAACGAAGTGATCGACACGTTGGTTCCGATGCCCGTCAGCGGCTTCTTTACCAGCATGGCAAAGAGTTCCGCCCAGATTTTCTCTCTTCCAGAGAAGATTTCTTTATAGAAGATCGGCAGTTGATAATTAAAGCCCGTATTGCCGAGGAAAGTATATGCCGCAACGAAGAGGAGCGACCCTAAGGTCGCCATGGTAAAAATCAGATAAAATACCGTTTGCTTCAGCAATATTCTGCGCGGAACGATGTAATAAAACAGCAGGAACAGCAGGAGACAGACAAGCGCTCCCCTGGCTCTGTGATAGAGCGACAGCTGGATCCCCTTGACAATCAGAATCACCGCCAAAAGCCCTGCAATCCGATATTTCTCCTGCAGAAACTGTACAAACAGGAAAGCGCACAGCAGAGTGAAACTGGTAAAGGTTGCGGCGGTGTTGGTGTTGTAGCCGTAGAAGCCGTATGCCGCAAACATTTTCGGATAAACGGCAAGGAGCCAGACAAAGAGCATTGCCAGATATGCGGCGGACAGCAGGAGCACATGCGCCCGCGTCAGACTGATCTTATCCGCCAGATAAAAGAGCAAGAGGAAATCCGCCAGCACGAAGAAAGCGCCTTTCCCGGAATCCACAAGCAGCAGATTGATGCCGGAAAGCAGCAACAGACCGATGAGGAGCAAAAGATCCGTCTCCAGATTTTTCAGACGCACGAAAGGCTGCGCGTTCAGCAACAGCAGAACGGACAGACAGAAAAAGACGAAAACACCTACATAGGCGTCCGTCATCCCGTAGAATTTCGGCACCAGAAAGGTAAGTGTATAGCCTAAGAACAACAGCAGAAGAATACAGAGGTTCCCCGCCTGCTTTATGCTTGTTCCCCGCAAAGCCGCTCCAATTTCAGCACAAGTTCCTTTGATCTTTTCTCCCATGAAACAGACTCCGTATCTATCCCGCCGCGCAGTCTGGATGCATTCCCGCACTGCAGCAGCATTTTGATCTTACGGGCGATCTCACCCGTATCTTCGACATTTTGAATCAGGTCATTCTCTTCCGGATCGGAGAAAACCTCAATTGCCCCCACCTTCTCGCTCAACAGCAGCGAAGCGCCGTTTGAAAGCGCCTCAAGCGGCGCCAGTCCGAACGTCTCGAAGCAACTGTTCTGCACATAGAGAGCGCAGGAACGCAGCAGTTCTCCCGTCTTCTCTCCGGATACCGTTCCCAAATTCTTCACAAACGGATAGGCGTCCACTTCCGGAGAATCCAAGCCCGGTGCGCCGATCACGATGAGTTCCGTATCCGCATAAATCGGATCTTCTCTGAGTGTTTCGATCGCCCGTGCAATGTATTTGATCTTCTTTCGCGGCATTCCGCCGCCAATCGACATGATCCGGTGCGCGATCCGCGAAACATCCGCGTCTTCCGTCACCGGAAGAAGATCAATGCCGTTCGGCATCGATACGATCTTGTCCGCAATCTGCGGATAATGCAGTGCCAGCCAGACGCTGAAACGTTCCGAAACCGCAAGGATCAGATCGCTTCCTAAAAGCGTTGCACGCTCCACACGGTTCATTTCCGCATCCGGCACACCGTTGATCGCATTCTCATGCTCCACACAGCCATGCATCAGATAGGCGCTTTTCTTACGAAACAGTTTCGCAAGTTTCAGACTCAGCAGATTCTGCTTCGAATAGCCGGACAGCAGGATCACGTCACATGCCATGATTTTCACAAGCAATTCCGGAACGCGGGAAATCTTACCGCGCATCCGCTGCACGTACCAATCCGGATTCTGTTCTTTATATGCCAGGGTCACATTCGCCGGTCCGCTTCCCGTCCGGTAATCCCCGATCAGAAATACTCTCATCTTCTCTTCGCTCTGCGCTTCCTGTGAAGGTACTCGTCTCTTCCGCGGTACATGTCAAGCAGTGCCGCAAGCGTTCCGCAATTCTCACGATACAGTTTTCTCTTTCTGAGCGCAAACTGCCAGATCAGAAGGTGCGACCAGAATCGGCTCATGGCGGCATAGCCCGCGCCCCGCGAAATAAAAAACCGCCGGTCATAACCTGTGAACCAGGTCGATTCCTCTTCACGCAGCGTCGCGATCCGCGTCGGCACATACAGGATCTTCTTGCGCGCCCGCAGGCAGTCATAGAGGAAAATGTTCTCTTCTCCCATGAGATACTTCCCGCTGCCGGCGCCAAAGTCCTCATTGAACGATAGTCCCTGAATGCTTTTCCTGCGAAAGGCGATTTCGGGCGAGAAGATCTTCAGCACCGAAAGATAGCCCATTTTCTTCACGCTTGCATAATTGGGCTGCGGTTTCTCTTTTCGTCTGATATAGAACACGATGAGATCCGCTTCGGGATGCGCTTCAAATGCAGACAGAATCGTTTTCTCATAGTCCGCCTCATACTCCACATCGTTGTCGCAGAGAATGCAGATATCCGCAAGCGCGTTTCGAATCGCCATGTTCCGGCTGAGACTCAAGCCCCGTCCCTGCGTTTCGATGTAGCGGACACGCTGTTTTCTGCCGTTGACTTCACGTACCGTATCCCGCCGCGTCGTTCTGTCGCACTGATTGATCACGACCGCATCCCCGGAAACATGAAGCGTATCAAGGAAAGATTCGTCCGCAAGATGCATTGCGGACAGCAATACCTGTAATGTCATAAATCATAATCTCCGAATCATCGCATGGATCAGATAACAGCAAAAGCAATAGGCGCTTCTGATCCACGAGAAATGCTCCACATTGCGGTACAGATTCCATGTCCGTTTGACAGCGATGAACTTATTGCTCGAGAGCGTCCTGCCGCTTCTTCGATACAAGGTCAGCGACTCATCCAGTCCGCAGGCAAAAGGAATGCTTTTCAACACCTTCCACCAGGTCGCCGAGTCCTCGCTCGGCACATCCGGCATCCGAATGTCCTCCTTGGTCAGTTTCGTTAAGTCAAACATGACGGTGCTTGTGAAAATCGTGGTATTCTTCACTGCCTGTCGATAGTTCATCTTCGCGGGCACATGAACAATCTTTTGCACGCCTGCGCCGTCTTCGTCCGCAAATTCATAGCCGGTAAAAGAAAAGGCGCAGTCCTGCTCCTCCATAAAACGCAGTTGTTTCTCCAGTTTCGCCGGATCCCATAAGTCATCGGCGTCCAGGAAGCACAAGTACCGTCCTTTCGCTTCCGACACGCCGCGGTTTCTGGCATTGGCGGCTCTGCTGTTCCCCGAAAGTTCGATGATTCTGATTTTCTCCGTTTCCTGATTGACCGCTTTCGCCATCGTCTGCATGATTGCAAGACTGTCGTCGGTTGACTTGTCATCCACCAGAATCAGTTCCCAATTCCGGTAAGTCTGGCTGCGAACCGACAGGATCGTATCTTCGATGAAAGCGGCGGCATTATAAACCGGAACCACGATGCTGACCAACTTCTCACTAATCACTCATAACCTAATCAATCGGCGTGATAAACAATCCTCC
>CAZNCH010000018.1:0-30985 GCA_964571555.1 uncultured Lachnospiraceae bacterium
CAAGTCGATGAAGTTGATTCGTAAACTCCTGGAGAATCCGACGTTATTGGAGCAGTCGCTCGGTCAGGACGTTGAGGAAGACTGAAGAGATACGAAAGAAAGCAGCGGAACAGGAGGATGGACGCAACATGAGCATTACAGCAAAAGCCCCATGGAAAGAGCATTTGGGCGGGGTGCCGTTTACACTGGATTATTTCCAAGGCTCCATGTTTGACGCGGTTGACAGAATCGCAAACGAGTATCCGAAACAGATCGCTTATGACTTTATGGGCAGATCCGCCACCTATAAAGACCTGGTGGAGCAGATCAGAAAATGCGCCAAGTCGCTTCGTACCATCGGCGTTCGCGAAGGGGATCGGGTGACGATCGCCATGCCGAACTGTCCGCAGGCGATCTGTATGCTCTATGCCGTAAATCTGGTCGGTGCGGTTGCCAATATGGTGCATCCGCTCTCAAGCGAGAAGGAAATCGAATTCTATATCAATGAATCGAAGTCCGTTACCGTTGTGACGCTGGATCAGTTCTATAATAAGTTCGAAGCAATCAGGCAGAACACCTGTGTTGTGAATATCATCATCGCGCGAATCAGGGATGTGCTTTCCAAGCCGATGAAGGCGGGCTATATGCTGACGGAAGGCAGGAAGGTGAAGAAGATTCCGGAGGATGCGCCGGTAATTATGTGGAATGAGTTTATGCGTCTCGGAAAGGCGTGTTTCTGGCAGCATTCCGTTAAGCGGGGCTGGGACGATCCGGCGTGTATCCTGTATTCGGGCGGAACGACGGGAGCCACCAAGGGAATCCTGCTGACCAACGGCAATTTCAATGCACTTGCACAGCAGGTTGTCGCAGCGAACCCGATGTTTCGACCGGGCGATCGAATGCTTTCGGCGATGCCGCTGTTCCACGGTTTCGGTTTGGGCGTCTGCATCCATACGATGCTGGCGGTCGGCGGTCGCTGTATTCTGGTGCCGCGGTTTACCGCAGAAAGTTATTCGAAGCTCATCACGAAGTATCGGTGCAATTTTATTGCGGGAGTTCCGACGCTGTTTGAAGCCCTGCTTCGTCTGTCGACTATGGAACACGCGGATCTGTCCAGTTTAAAGGGCGTATTCTCCGGCGGCGACTCGTTGTCGGTGGAATTGAAGAAGAAACTGGATCGGTTCCTGTATGATCATCGATCCGTGGTTCAGGTTCGGGAAGGCTACGGTACGACGGAAACCGTGACCGCCTGTTGTCTGACGCCGCCACACATGTTTAAAGAGGGCAGTATCGGTCTGCCGTTTCCGGATACGTACATCAAGATCGTGAAGCCGGGAACCGACGAGGAACTGCCGTACGGTGAAGAAGGAGAGATTCTGCTGGCAGGACCTACCGTCATGAAAGAATATATCAACCATCCGGAAGAAACGGCGGAGACGCTTCGCGCCCATGCGGACGGATTGACCTGGGTCTACACCGGAGACTTGGGATGCATGGATTCCGAGGGCTTTATCTATTTCCGAGGTCGGAATAAACGGATGATCATTACTTCCGGCTATAATGTCTATCCGGCGCAGTTGGAGAATATTTTCGACGCGAACGAAAAAGTGTCGATGAGTTGTGTCATCGGCGTACCGGATCCGCTGAAAATGCAGCGCGTCAAGGTGTTCATTGTTCCGAAAGCAGGTGTGGAACCGACAGAGGAACTCAGAGAAGAAATTCTTGCCTATGCAAGGATACGCATTGCCAAATACGCGATGCCGAAAGAACTGGAATTCCGAACGGAAATGCCTAAAACGCTGGTCGGAAAGGTGGCATATCGGGTGCTGGAGGAGGAAGAATTGAAGAAATGGAAGGAGTCTGCTCATATACTGTAAACAGGCAATTCGTCCCGGCATGCGTTTTCGGAAGAAGAGGGGGACTTCGGCGGAAACGGTAAAGGTGAGAGTATGAGAAATAAGGGGCTCAAATTCATCACAATTCTATTATTGACAGCAATTCTGGCACAGAGTTTGGGTAACTCTGTGCTTTCTGTGTCTGCAAAAGAATGGAGCGATGCAAATCATCTTTTGCAGGATGTGACAGGTATGGATGAAAGCGATCCGTCGGATACGGCGCAGCCGGAAGCAGGTGAAGAAACGGCGGAAAGCCTGCCAAGAGAGGAAGAAGAGACTCCGATGGCGGATGGAACCGAAGAAAGAGTTGAAACAACGGGAGAAGCCGCGGAGCAGGCAGCAGAACCGACGGGAAAATTGACGGAAGAAGCGGCGGAAGACGGTTTTAAAATCAGCGAGACAATGCAGGCGGCACGGCGGAAGGCAGAAGAAGAATTTGCGACTCTCTGCAGGGAGAAACCGGTCATGGCGCTTGTTTATTTAACAGACTTGTGTCCGGTATACAAGGAAGCGGATGGGGAGTCGAAAGTAACAGCGTATACACCGCAGGCATCAACTTTCTATCTCAACCGCGTCTCAATCGGTGAAACGGGAGTCTTCTATTACGGCTCGCTCTATGCGGCGGACGGAGCGGTCGGCGGTTATATCGAAGAAACGTTCCTCGCTTATTCCGATGAGGATTGGATCGCGTGGCGGGAAGCGAATGCGGAACTGATCGCTGAGATCTTACCGGAGGCGGAGAGCGCCAAGTTAAATGCCGCTTCGTATGATGATGTGGAGCGTTTTCCTGCCGGATATCAGGCGGGCTTGCGCGCGCTGAAGCAGAAGCACCCAAACTGGATCTTCGTTCCGATGGATACGGGGATGGATTTCGGAAGCGCCGTCTCCGCGCAAATGGGAGATAAAAGCTGGATCTGGATCAATGCGGAGAATCAGGGCAAGGGCTATGTCGGAAATGCGACCGGACAGGGGAACTGGGCTTATGCGACCAAGACAGGTGTTTCCAATTTTATGGATCCGCGAAACTTTTTAACGGAGGGCGGGATCTTCCAGTTTGAGTTACTGACTTATAACACGAGTTACCACACGCAAGCCGTTGTTGCAAACTTTTTGAGCGATACCTTTATGAAAGGACAGATTCCGGGGGCGAGCCAGACTTATGCGAGTGCCCTGCATCAGATCGGCAGGGAGCGCGGAATCAGTCCGGTGCACCTTGCATCCAGAATCATCCAGGAGCACGGTAAGGTGGGAACTTCACCGCTGATTTCGGGGAAGTATTCCGGATATGAGGGATATTATAATTTCTTCAACATCGGGGCGACCGGGAAAACAGACGCTGAAGTGATTCGAAACGGTCTTGCCAGAGCGAAGCGGAAAGGCTGGAACACCAGGCTGAAATCCCTGACAGGGGGCGCAGGCTTCATCGGGAACGGCTATATTCTAAAGGGACAGGATACGGTCTATTTGCAGAAATTCAATGTGAATCCGAATGCAAGCCATGCCGTACACACGCACCAGTATATGCAGAATGTTCAGGCGCCCTCTACGGAAGCTGCAAGTACGAAGAAGATGTATGCGGATGCGGGCTCCTTAAATTCCTCCTTTGTCTTCAAGATTCCGGTCTATTCCAATCTGCCGGGGATGAAACTGAACAAGTCGTCCGCTACGATCAATGTCGGGAAGACCCTGCAACTCTCCGTTTCGGTACGGGGAACGACGGTGGCTGCCGACCGGGTGACATGGAAGACTTCCAATGAGGCGGTTGCAACGGTGAAAGACGGACTCATCACTGCGGTCGCACCCGGAAAAGCAGTGATCAGTGCAACCTATGACGGTGATTCCGCGGTCTGTAACGTCACGGTGAAATACCCGCTTCAATCAATTCATTTTACGGATGAGAACGGGGAAGCGCTGGATGCGGACACGATGCGCAGACCCGATACGATCGTTGCCGATGCGAATAACGCGGAAAAGGAGACGAATCATGATCGCTTGCAGTTGTCGGTTTCCTACTTCCCCGATAATACCACCGATTCCAAAGCCGTGGTCTACCGTTCCGACAATCCGAAAATAGCCACGGTGAATCAAAACGGACTGATCAAAGCGGTCCGAAGCGGTACTGCGAAGATCATTGCGACCTCGCAGGCGAATCAGAAGATTCAGGCTGTCTGTGAGGTGACGGTGATCGCACCGATCACAGAGGTTGCATTATTCGATCCGACAAATGTTGCGGATGCAACAGAACTGCTTGTTGGACAGAAACGCAATCTTTCTGTGCGATATGTACCGGCGGATACAACGGACGAAGTCAAGGTGCAGTGGGGCGCACAACCGTCCGATCTAATCAGTATCATAGACGGACAGATCAAAGGGCTTGCAGCAGGAAGCGCAACCGTCACCGCAACCGTTACAACAGGCTTTCGCACCTTTGAGGATCACCGCAGAGTGACAGTAAAGAACTGTACCGTAAGGTTTATGGATGCGGAAGGAGGTTCCGCGATAGAGGAGAAGACGCTCGGGTTCGGGGATCGAATCACGGCGGAGGCGCTTTTGACCGTGACGGAACAACTGAGCGGACAAACGGGGGCTGTCTTTGTCGGCTGGTACACGGCACCAAACGGAGCGGGGAGCCGTTTTACGGAAGCGACTGCAATCAACGGTGAATTGCTGGTACTCTATCCGCATTATGAAGAAACGGGACGCGGCTTTTACGTGGAGCCGGTCGGGGATCAGGTCTATCGCGGAGCGGCGATCAGACCGATCCTTCATGTCTATGATTCCGTTGCAGGGGAAGCGGGCAGGAGACGGGTATTACAGGCAGGAATCGACTATACGGTGTCCTATGCCAACCATACCGGTCCTGCAAATGAAAACAGCAGGAAACGCCCGACAATCACGGTGAAGGGAAAGGGCAATTATACGGGAGTACAGAAGGTCTACTTCAATATTTTGCCCAAAGATCTTGCCGACAGCGATATTGTCGCGGAAAACGTGCTTCTTCCTTATAACGGGAAGGTGCGCAAAGGGAAACCGGTCGTGAAGCGGGGCGGAAAGGTTCTAAGAGCCGGCAAGGATTATAAGCTGTCTTATCCGGATGCGGAAATACGCTGCGCTTATCTTGCGATCGGAACCTATCCGATCGTGATTACGGGCATCGGCGGTTATACGGGCGCCGTCACCGTTTATGAGACGATACGGAAAGAAGTTCCCGCAAAGATCGGCATAAAACGAATCAAGGTGACAGGCATCACCAACCGAATCTATACGGGAAATGAGGAAGATGCAAAGCAGAAGTTCGGATCGGCTGCGGAAAGCGGCGGTGTGGATGTACTGCTTGGAACAGAGGAACTGGTCTACAGTTCCGACGGGGTAAACGGAGACTATACCGTTTCCTATGCGGGGATCGACCGTGCCAGAACGGCAACGGTGACCATCACAGGGATCAATGCATATACGGGAACGGTGAAGAAAACCTATCGGATCCTGCCCTATTCCCTGCAAGAGGACACGGGCGCACGGGTTCGGATCTGTTGGGTTGATCCGGCATCGGGAACGGAAAAGACCGATCTTTCCGGAATCTGTGTGCCATATCGCTCAAAAGGGGCGCGACCGGAACTGCGGATTTATGATACAATCAATGATACCCCCCATCTGCTGCGCGAGGGGACCGATTATAAGTTAAAACTGAAATATCATACCCAGGTGACAAAGGCGACTACGGCGCCGAAGAAGTATCCGCTGGTAACGATTACGGGTCTGCAGAATTATCAGGGAAGTCTTCGGATGAATTATAAAGTGGAACGTTGTGATTTTGCCGAAGATGCGATCGCACTTGCTGTGCCCGATGTAAAATACGGGAAAAAGGCAAATGCATGGAAGGCGACGCCGACTGTCAGGGATAGAGACGGGAAAAAACTGAAAGTCGGCAGGGATTATGTCGTGACAGAATATGTTTATGCGGAACCCTGCGAGGTGGATCTGAAAAACGGTGAAAGCACAACGCGCAGCGCCGGAGAGAGCGTTGAGAGAAACGATCTTCCGCGGGCGGGATGTAGGATCCGTGTCAGCGTGACGGGACGCGGGAACTATACAGAGGATACGCTGTCCTGTACTTATCGGATTGCCAGGGCGCTCATCAATTCCGCCAGGGTTAAGGTGAGATCCAAGATTTATGACGGTGGGAATGAGGTGCGGCTGACCGAAGCGGATTTGACGAGCGTTTTGGTCGGAGCGGATCCGCTCATTTACGGACAGGATTATGAGATAGATGATGACAGTTACGTCAATCACAGAAACAAAGGGAGAGCCACGGTGGTTCTGCGCGCATGCGACGGTGGCAATTATGGCGGCTCGCTTCGAATCACATACGTGATTGCGGGGAAAACGATTGTCTGGTGGAGGAATAACTTTCCGTGAAGAAATGTAGATTCATTCGAAAATTGATTCCTGCGTTGCTGATCGCTTCGCTGCTTTTTGCGGAAGGCGGCGGGCGTATTTTGGCTGTTGAAAGAACCGGTATCGATTCGCAGGAAGTATCGGAAGAAGCGGACGGCACGGCAATCGAAGAAACCGCCGAAGAAATTCCTGCGTTGCAGTCGGAGCAGCAGGATAAAGATCCGGCGGAACAGGCAGAAGAAGATCCGGCGGATACGTTATATGTGCAGGAAAATGATTTCGGGGAACCGGATGAGAACCTTCCGCTCCTGCCGGATTTCGAGATTGAAGATCCGGAAGAATCGGGATTCCTGCCCACAGAACAGCCGTCTTCGGGCGGAATGTCTGCACGTCGTTTCTTGGCGGGAGACGGCAGACTGCGGGGTGAAGAAGTACCGGCGTCCTACGATGCGAGAGATGTCGGGCACGTGTCTTCCGTCAGGAACCAGAATCCATGGGGCGTTTGTTGGGCGTTTCAGGCGACGTCCGCTGCGGAATCCGCGCTGTTGATTGCCGGAAAAGGAGAAACGGATCTTTCCGAAGTGCAGCTCGTGGAATTCGCCTATAACGGAGAGCGTGGAGACGGCGGCGTCGAAACCAAGATTCCAATCCTGTCTGCACGTGGCAATACAGCGGGGGACTACACCCGTGCCATCGGCACGAAGCAGAATCTGGGAGGCAACGGAATTGAATCGATGTTCGCGCTCGCCAGATGGACAGGGCTGGGGGAAGAATCCCTTTGCAATGAAATGAATTATGCGTATAACATGGCGGCGGGCGGAACTGATCTGGCACCGATCCCCGTAGAGTATGCTTTTGCCGATACCGTACATTTGCAGAATACCTATGTGATTCCGCTGTCAGATCCACTTGCGGTGAAACAGGCGATTCAGCGCTACGGATCAATCGGGATCAATCTTTATTCCAACGCTTATTACGATTCCAGAAATACGGTCAGTACGGAAGCCGGCGTCACGGTTCCCTGCTGTATGTACAATGATACCAATTTATCACCCAACCACGCGGTTTCCGTTGTCGGCTGGGATGATGCATACCCGATAGATAACTTCAAATTCACGACCCAGAATGTGAATCTGATTGCTGCCGGAAAGGAACCGAAACTTCCGACGCAGCCGGGCGCATGGCTGGTCAAAAACAGTTACGGTACGGACTGGGGGAGCGAGGACGGTTATGTCTGGGTCTCTTATGAGAACAGGTCGTTTTCCAATACGGCGTCCAGGGTCGCATCCCATGTATTTGCATTTGATTTTGAAGACGCAGATCATTACGATCAGATTTATCAGTATGACGGCACCATCGGCACCAACAGCTATTCGGTAAAATACGTTGCCGCGGAATATACCGTGACTGACGGAACGGGAGAGAAATTGGATGCGGTCGGGATCGGACTTGCAAGCGCTGACGTCACTTATGAGGTTACGGTTTACAGGGATCTTGCGGATCCCACGGATCCGACGTCCGGAACCGTGGCTTCCGTGACAGCGGGAACGCTGAAATTTGCCGGTTATCACACGATTCCTTTAGAAGATCCGGTTTGGCTCGCACCGGAAGAAACCGTGAGCGTCGTCTACAGTCTCTCCGACAAAAACGGGGGAACGGTTTCTGTCTATGGCGACAGAAGTTATGAGAGTAAAAATACAAGCGGACAGGTGGTTCAGATCTGCACTTCGGAAGTTCATGCGGGAGAAACTTTCTACAGAACTTCCCCGACGAAGAAATGGACGGATACCGTCAATTGGAGTACTCCGACAACGTTCCGCCTGAAGGCCTATACAACCTATTGGCCGATTGATCTGACGGAGACGGAGATCGTGGAAGCCTGCGAGGAAGAAGCAAAGATTTACGACGCAGTCGCGTGGGAGCCGGAACTGAATCTGATTGCGAAAAATGCCCGTCTGCAGAAAGATGTGCATTATACGGCGGACTATCTTCCCATAGGAGAAACGGGAGCCGTGCAGACCGAAAATGCGACGGCGCAGATTCTCCATGCGGGAACCTACGCGGTCAGGATTACGGGGATTGCGCCCGGCTGCACCGGAAGCAGAATCCTGGATACAAGGGTTACAATGCTGCCGCGCGCCATTGAAGGGGCAACGGCAGTGACACAAAACCTCTCTTTCGGGGCAACGGACGATCCGATCCGAGAAGTCTATCTGATGCTGAATGCGTCAAAGATAATTCTGGAACGGGAAAGCGATTATATGCTGACCTGGTATGACAGCGCCGGGCAATCCGTGGGAGCGCCCGTGAATGCGGGCAGGTACCGCGGTGTAATGGAAGGCGTCGGAAATTACACAGGATCGATCGAGAAAACAATCACGGTTTCAGGCGTCAACTTAAAGAACGTTTCCATCGGCAAAATCGCAGCGCAGACATATCGCGGCGGTCTGCCGCTCTGTCCGGAACCGGCACTGACCTATCGGGGAAGCCGGTTGACGAAAGACGAGGATTATACCTTGTCATATCAGAAGAACAGAAACGTCGGAACCGGAAAGGTCATCATCACCGGAACGGGCAGGTTCACGGGAAGCGGAAGCGTCGGTTTCGCGATCAGACCGCTACAATATGCGGAAGGCGGGAAACTCACGATTACGACCGAAGCGACGGCTCCTTATACCAAGCGCGGGGCGGAAGCGAAGACGGAAGTAATCTATCGGGACATGGATGGGGAGACGCCCTATGAAGTGCTTCTGGAAGAAGGAAAAGACTATATCGTCAAGGCTTCTTACAATACGGCGGTGACGACCGAAAAAACCGGAAACAAACCGCGACAGAAGATTAAGTTTTGCGGAAATTATGCGGGAACATCGGCTGCGATCCGTTATGAGATCGTGCGGGCGGATGTAAATGATGAAATTGCAACGGTAGAAATTTCGGACAAAGTATATTCGAAAAAAAAAGCATCATGGAAATCCGTTCCCGTTGTGAAGGATCAAAACGGAAAAACGCTTTCGGTCGGTTTCGGGAATCAGGATCTCTTCGCCAGCTATCTTTATAAAAATGATACGGATCTCGGTGCAGAGGTCAGGGAAGCGGGTTCTCCGGTGCAGAATAGCGACCGTGTACCGATCGGAACCGAAATCACGGTGCTTCTCGGCGGAATCAACGCCTATTACGGGCAATACGAAGCGGCGGAACCGCTTGGATACAGAGTGACGGGCGGGAGTGTTGCAAAAGCAACATACAAGACGGAGACAGTGATTTTCCCCGTTGAGTTGTCGGAAGCAGGGGTGACGATAGAAGCCGGAACGATCCGTATCTATCTGAACAAGAAGCGTTTGAGCCCTGAAACGGATTATGAGATCGTGGCGGGTTCCTACAGAAATAACCGCAAGGTCGGAACCGCCAGCGTACTGATCCGCGGAAAGGGCGATTACGGCGGAACGAAGCGGGTGAAGTTCCGGATCAGACCGCTTTCCGTCGCGGGGAATTTCGATATTACAATCGGTGACGGGACTTCGGTTCCCTATAGAAAAGGGGGCGTTATGCCGAAAGTTTCCGTTACCAACCGACAAAACGGTGCAGAACTTGTTTCGGGCAGGGATTACACCTGTTCTTTCGGAAATCACAGAGCGGTCACAACGGAAACGACCTTGTTGCAGCCCTATGTGAAGATCAAGGGCATCGGAAATTACAGCGGAACACTGAGGAAAACCTTTGTGATCAGTCGGAGAGATCTGACGGAGATGCTGGTGCAGGGAGGAAGCGCAAACGCGCAGGATCGCAAATATTCGAGCAAACGCAACGCATGGAAATCAGCGCCGATCCTGACGGATACCAACGGAAAGGCCTTGAAGAAAAACCACAATTATACGATCGCATATCAATACGGTAAAGATACGGTCATTTCGGGGAAACTTTACAAAACGGGAGAACCCGTAGAGGTCAGGGTTCTCCCGATCGGAACTGTAGTCAGATGCGTGATACAGGGGACGGGCGCTTATGCAGGCGAAATCTCCTGTACCTATAGGATTATCAAATAGCAGGCGCCGCAACGTCGGCAGTTGCAACCATATCGATTCCCGTGCCGCAGACATTGGAAAGAACGACGTTTCCAATCGCAACCGGTGCGGGAATCTTTATGTCTTTCAATGCTTCCGCACAGGCGGGGATCCGATCTTTCGGAATGGGAGCCGCCGTCTTCACGGGAACAACAGGCTTCTCTCCGTTTACAACCGGAACCAGTGAGGTCACGATCCGGACAGGCGCGGTCACTTCGTCTCTTGCATAGGTCTCACCGCGTTTGCAGGTGTTGCCGGTAACGGAAACGACATCTCCGTCCTTTAAGGTGACATCAATGATACAGCCGGCGGGACAGACGATGCAGGGGATGGTATGGGTCACGCTGCCGTCTGCGTTTGTTTTGATTCCGTTCGGGTTCACTCCGTTTCTGGTAGTGTTTCTTGCGGCGAATTTCTTCATGAGTGCGGTGTCCGCATCCAGATCGTTCTTCAAATGACTCGCCCGATTCGGGAAGTCCTGCAAATAGTCCGCAGTGAACTTACCGGCGCGAACCGCTTCGATGGAAACGTTGTCTACCAGGTCATGTACATGCAGGACATTCCCGCAGGCAAAGACGCCGGGACAACTGGTCTCCAGCGCATCGTTGACGATGGCGCCCCTCGTTGCATTCGACATTTCAAGTCCCATATTCCTGGATAATTCGTTTTCGGGGATGAGGCCGCAGGATAAGAGAAGCGTGTCACAGCGGATCTCTTTCTCCGTGCCGGGAATCAGTTTCAGGTTCTCGTCCACCTTCGCAATCACAACGCCTTCGACACGGCTCTTGCCAAGGATATCGATCACGGTGGTGCTCAAAAGCAGAGGAATGTTGTAGTCATCCAGACATTGTACGATGTTTCGCTTCAAACCGCCCGAATAGGGCATGATTTCGGCGACCAGCCTGACGGTTGCGCCTTCCAGCGTCATGCGCCTTGCCATGATGAGTCCGATGTCGCCGGAGCCCAAAATTACGACTTCGCGACCGGGCATGAAGCCGTCAATATTGACGAATTTCTGCGCAGTTCCGGCGGAGAAAATACCCGCGGGACGGAAACCCGGAATGTTCAGCGCGCCGCGCGGTTTCTCACGGCAGCCCATTGCCAGAATCACAGCGCGCGCACGCAGCAGCTGCATGCCGTTTTCGGCGCTCATCGCGGTCACGAGTTTGATCACGCAGTTGTTGTCGATGCAGGGTTGAATGTCCATGACCATCGTATTCAATTGGAACGGAATCTGCGCATCCGCAGCCATTTTGATGTAGCGTGCCGCATATTCGGGTCCGGTCAGTTCCTCGTGGAAGGTATGCAGACCGAAACCGTTGTGAATGCATTGGTTCAAAATGCCGCCCAGTTCCTTGTCTCGCTCCAGAATCAGGATGTCTTCGATACCGTTTTCTCTTAGGGAAAGCGCTGCGGCAAGACCTGCCGGACCGCCGCCCACAATGATCGCATCATAGATTCTCATGACTGTCCCTCCTGCTGTTTGATTCCACCCGTGAGGATCTTGGAGTCTCTGCCCTTTTTGGAAATCTCATTCATCGGAATTTCTAGTTCACGGCTCAGAATCTCCATCATCTTGGGATAGCAGAAGCCGCCCTGGCAGCGTCCCATATTGGCACCGGTTCTGCGCTTGATTCCATCCAGAGTTCTGGCGCCCAAAGGACGTCGAATGGTCTCTAAGATTTCACCTTCCGAAACGGAAGCGCAGCGGCAGATAATATTGCCGTAAGCAGGATCTCTTCGAATGATTTCCGCCTGTTCTTCCTTGGGTAAGAATTTCAAGTGGGTATAGCCTGCCTGTTTCTCGATGAAGTTACCGTTTTTCTTCGGATGGAGTCGCTCGATCACGAGATCTCTGACCATTTCTCCGATGGCGGGACTGGCGGTCAGTCCCGGGGATTCGATGGCAGCCGCATCAATGAAATTGGGTATGAGTTCGCCAATGACGAAGTCCCCGCGATCTCCGTGGGGACGCAGTCCCGCAAAACTCGTAATGACTTCCCGCATGGGAAGATTCTTCACGGCGGAAGCCTTTGCCATGTTGACCGTGGCAAGCCCTTTCTCCGTGGTGTTGATCCCCTCTTTGTCTTCGATGTCCGTCGCGGTGGGTCCGACCAGAAGATTCCCGTGAATCGTGGGAGAAACCAGTATGCCTTTGCCGAACTTGGATGGCATACGAAATACCGTTCGACCGACATGATTCCCTGCGGTGACGTCCAGCAGACAGTATTCGCCCTTTCGCGGCGTGATCGAGAGAACATCATCCGACATCATATTGTGGAACCGATCGGCATAGACGCCGGCGGCGTTGATGACTAACTTCGCATGATAGGTGACGGCTTCGTCTTCGGAAGCGTCGAATTCTCCATAGTGCATCGCCCGAATCAGGTAGCCGTTCTCCGTCTTCTCAATCGTGGTCACCTCGGTGCGCAGATCGAAGGCGACGCCGTTGGCGTTGGCATTTTCTGCGAGCGCCGTGGTCAGTCGGAACGGACAGACGATACCGCCTGTCGGTGCGAAGAGCGCACCCCTGGTATCATCCGACAGGTTGGGTTCCAGCGCGAGGGCCTCTTCCCTGTTTAAGAGCCGCAGACCTTCTACGCCGTTTTCCACGCCCCGGTCGTAGAGTTCCTGCATCAGAGGAAGATCGGCGTCGGAGAGCGCAACAACGAGGGAGCCGTTCTGCGTAAACGGGATGTGCAGATCCATTGCGAGTTTGGGCATCATTTTGGAACCGCGAACATTTAAACGCGCTTTCAGAGTGCCGGGCGGCGCGTCGAAACCGGCATGTACGATCCCGCTGTTTGCTTTGGAAGTGCCCTCGCAGACGTCCCAGTTCTTATCGAGGACGACGGTCTGCAAGCGATAACGGGAAAGTTCTCTTGCGATCGCGGAACCGGTGACGCCGGCACCGATGATCAGTACGTCAACTTCTTTCATGGGAATGATCTCCTTTGTCATCTTTCTATTCTTCTCTTGCCCAACCCAGAGAATAGGATACGGCTCGATTCCAGCCTCTGATCCGTTTCTTACGATCTTCGTCGGTGATCGAGGGCATGAAGGTTGCATCAATCTTCGCGTTCTGCAGGACGTCGGATTGATCCTTCCAGTAACCGACCGCCAGCCCCGCAAGATAAGCGGCGCCGAGCGCGGTGGTTTCCACGCAGGCGGGGCGCAGGACAGGCGCGTTTGCAATGTCCGCCTGTGTCTGCATCAGAAAGTCATTTGCGCTGGCGCCGCCGTCTACCCGTAAGGAAGAGAGCGGGATGCTGGAATCGGATTTCATCGCCTCGATGACTTCGTTGGCGGAATAGGCAATGGATTCCAGCGTCGCGCGGATGATGTGGTATTTGTTCACACCGCGGGTGAGTCCGACAATGGTTCCTCTGGCGTACTGATCCCAATGCGGCGCACCGAGCCCCGTGAATGCGGGAATCACATAACAGCCGCCGGTATCCGGTACTTTCTTCGCCATGTATTCGGAATCCGCCGCAGAATCAATGAGTCGCATCTCATCTCTGAGCCATTGCACGGCAGCACCCGCCACAAAGATCGAACCTTCCAGTGCGTAATTCACCCTGCCGTCGATCCCCCAGCCGATCGTGGTAACCAGACCGTTTTTGGAAAAGATCGGTTTGTCGCCGGTGTTCATCAGCAGGAAACAACCGGTGCCGTAGGTATTCTTGGCTTCGCCCTTTTCGAAGCAGGTCTGTCCGAACAGCGCCGCCTGCTGGTCGCCCGCAGCGCCCGCGATGGGGATGTGTCCGCCGAAGAATGAATCGTCGGTTTGTCCGTAGATCATGCTGTTGGGCTGCGGTGTGGGAAGCATACATTTCGGGATATTCAGTTCGGCAAGAATCTCGTCATCCCAGGTCAATGTATTGATATTAAACAGCATCGTACGGCTGGCGTTGCTGTAATCGGTCACGTGTACCATTCCTTTGGTCAGTTTCCAGATCAGCCAGGTTTCGATCGTGCCGAAGAGCAGTTCGCCCGCCTCTGCACGCGCTCTTGCGCCCTCGACATTTTCCAGAATCCAGCGCAGTTTCGTCGCCGAGAAATAAGCGTCGATGATGAGTCCGGTTTTCTCACGGAACTTCTCCGTCAGACCTTTCGCTGACAGCGAATCGCAGTATTCACTGGTGCGCCTGCACTGCCATACGATCGCGTGATAGACGGGTTCGCCGGTTGACTTGTCCCAGACAACGACCGTCTCTCTCTGGTTGGTGATCCCGATCGCAGCGATCTGCTGCGCGGTCGCTCCGATCTTGCTCATGGCTTCCACACAGACGCCGAGCTGCGTCGACCAGATCTCGTTCGCATTGTGTTCTACCCAGCCGGGTTTGGGGAAAATCTGTCTGAATTCCTTCTGCGCGATGGAACAGATCTCTCCCTTTTCGTTAAAGAGGATGCAGCGGTTGCTGGTGGTGCCGGCATCCAGAGCCATAATATAGTTCTGCATGATTCTTCTCCTTTAGTAAAATCACCCCTATGAACTATTTTACCCCATCCGGCTCAGATATGCTATAATCAAAAAGCGGACCTGAGCCCGCAGAAGAGGTGTCACTATGCTGAAACTGGGAGAAATGAATCAATGCGTTGCCGTGAAAATCACGGAACACGGCATGTATCTTGCCGAGGAAGAAAAGCCGACAGAGAAGGTGCTCCTGCCGAAGAAACAGGTGCCTGAGGATCTGGAACACGGCGATAAAATTGACGTTTTCCTCTATCAGGATTCGCAGGATCGTTTGATTGCAACAACCGCGCAGCCAAAGATCATGCTGCATGAAGTCAGGCTCTTGACGGTTCGGGAGGTGGGCAAGATCGGCGCGTTTTTGGATTGGGGACTGGAAAAGGATCTGCTGCTCCCCTATCGCGAGCAGACAAAGCGTGTGGAGCCGGGGGAGCAGGTGCTCTGCGCCCTCTATGTCGATAAGACCGGAAGGCTCTGTCTTACGATGAATGTCTATGAATATTTAAGAACGGATGCGCCTTATCATACAAACGACACTGTAGCGGGACGCGTGTATCTGATCAGCGAACGGTTCGGCGCCTTTGTTGCGGTGGACGACAGTTTCAGCGCGCTGATTCCGCGTAAGGAGCTGTTTTCAGAACTTGGAATCGGGCAGATCATCGAGGCGAGAGTCGCCGAGGTGAAGTCCGACGGAAAACTGACGCTCAGCATCCGGAAGAAGGCATATCGGCAGATGGATGAGGACGCCGAAAGCGTGATGCAGGTCATCGCTTCGTATGACGGCGTGCTTCCGTTCAATGACAAGGCGAGTCCCGATCTCATCAAGCGTGAATTCAACATGAGCAAAAATGAATTCAAGCGTGCCGTCGGCAAATTATACAAGGAACGTCGGATTGAAATCACGGATCATTCGATCCGTCAGTTATCAGGAGCAATCTGGTGATATGTCAAGAGATATTTTGAAATGATATTGACATGGTTTACTGAAAAAAGGGTAACCTTAATACACCCTGGCAGCTTTTTTGCTGGTGCTTCGCCAGGGGATGAAACATCTGTGTAAGCGGCATATGACATATGAATCAGGCTGAAAGCTCCATAAGCAGACGCCATAGAATGGGCTGAAAGGAAAAAAAGCAGTGCCTCTAGACATCAGACTCTGCTGATATCATACCACAGGATAACTATTAACTTAAAACCAATGTAGATGAGATGGAAAGGGATTATCCCAGGTGTCTCAGATCATCTATAAATCTATAGAAAGAGATAAGTGCATAACCATCATTTTTATTGGTCATACACTTATCATACGAGGAAATATCGGATGGAAAAACAGGTAATTGCAACTAAAAACGCGCCCGCAGCCATCGGACCTTATTCACAGGCGATCGCGGTGAACGGAATGATTTTTACCGCAGGGATTATCCCCGTGATACCGGCAAACGGCGAGATCGTAAGCGGAATTGAGAATCAGGCGAGACAGACGCTGACCAACCTGGCGAATCTGCTGAAAGCGGCTGGCAGCGGTATGGACAAGGTGGTTAAGACAACCGTGTTCATTCAGGATATGAATGACTTCGCCAAGGTGAATGAAATATATGCAACGTTCTTCACCGGCGACTTTCCGGCAAGAAGTTGTGTGGAGGTTGCAAGGCTGCCGAAGGATGTGCTCATTGAGATGGAGGCGATTGCGATTCAATGAGGGAGACAGACGCGATACTTAAGAATCCGGGCAAGAAGATGAATGCGCTGTTTCTGCTCATGGTCGTACTGTATCTTGCAGCAGCGGCGGCACTGTCCATGCTTTCTTTTTGGAATATTACGATACCGGTGCCCTGGCAACTCGTTTTAAGCGAGCTGATCGTGCTGGTTCCCGGGCTGTGTCTGCTGCTTTGGTATCGTCTGGATATTGCGGAGTGGATCCCGTTTCGCAGGGTGAGCGGCGCAACGGTCGGGTTCTCCTTTTTGCTCTCCCTGCTACTGATGCCGGCGCTCAATTTCCTCAATGTCCTGTCGCAGGTATTTGAGAAGAATATGGCGGTGGATCTGTTCTCGAAGCTGGACGGGATGCCGGATTTCGCGCTTGTTCTCGTGGTCGGGCTGATCGGACCTTTTTGCGAGGAACTTGTGTTCCGCGGGATTCTCTATCACGGGTATCGGATGACGAATCGGGTCATTGGCGCAATGCTTCTGACCGGTCTGTTGTTCGGACTCTTTCATCTGAATCTGAACCAGTTCGGATATGCGATGCTTTTGGGCATTGTCTCGGCAGCGCTGCTGGAGGGCACGGGTTCCATTTTCCCTTCTCTCATTCTGCACGGTACGATCAATACCTATAATGTTCTGATGGTTCTCTTTGTCGAGAAGTTGCAGAAGGCGTTCGGCAGGGATCTGAGCGAGATGCTGGAAGCATCCCGCAACATGGATCGACGGTTCTTCCTTGTCTATGCGGTGCTTTTGCTTGCACCGGCGTTTGGCGGCATGATTGTAGTGACGCTGCTGTATCGTGCGATCCTTCGGAGAGAAGGACGTTTGGAGGCTGTAGAACGCCTGCTTCCCTGGAAGCGGAAACGGATGGCGCCGGAGACGCTTGCGGCGTTGGAGGCGACTGAGGAAGTAAAACAACCGCTGTTCTCCGCAACCGGCATCATCGGCATTGCGATCTGTGCGACGATGATGTTTGCGCTTCCCCGCCTGCTGACGCTGTTTGCAGAGGGGTTCTGATTCGGATATAACAAAGGCTCCCTTGCGGGAGCCTTTGTCAGACGGAAAGATCAATCGTTCCCCCCAGAGAGGGATGGACAGATAATTCCATCATTTTGGTCAGTGTGTCGCCGGTTTCTTCGCCCTGATCGATTGCCTTGCTCAGAAGCGCGGTACCGATATCGGTCATGATCCGATCCTGTGCCATTGCCATTGATAATGCAGCAATATCCATAGGTCACACTCCTTTCTTCACAAACTTACGCCTGATCTATATTCATATCGTCATTTCTTATGAAAATCATAACGGTACAGTTGGAATTCATATCGGTCAAAGGTATAGACGCCGATGAAGTCCGCTTCTGCAATGATATCCGCCATGTCGCCGTAATCTTTCGTATCCGCAGCAATCCAGAGCGTTTTCGGAACGCCGTTTTCTTTCCTTGCTTCCAACGCCTTTTCCACGGAAGGATAGTATTTCAGTTTCGGTTGATAGAACCTTAAACAGTGGAGCAGGGCTTCCGTTTCGGAAACGGGAAGCAGGGCGTCTCCCTCCTCCACATTTTCACTGAGATAAGTAATCATCGGGGCAGGATCCGTGTCATATTCCGCATGATAGATCTGCGTATAACTGCTGACGCCGATCGCAAGCACCAGAAGAAAAACGGGAACCGCCGCAGGAGGGCGGAGCGACGCCGCCTCGATCGAGAAAAACAGCCAGAGGAGACCGAAAGCGAAGAACAGGTAGCGATCTACAAAAATATTGGCTGCCATGAGCCTGGTCACTGCGGTGCCAAACAGCAGGACGCCGTAATAGGTCAGAAAACAGAGGATTGCATATAAGTGGATCCTGTTTGCACCGGAAGGCTCGCCCGTTTTGTCTTTTCTGAATGCAAACAGGCGCAGCAGCGCCAGGACAAAGAGCGCGGCAACTGTTAGCAGCAGCAGGATCGAAAGCGGCGTGAAGCCGACAGTGAACGGATAAACCATGTATTTCAGAAAGACGGGGAAGGTAACTTCCGGCATTGAGAAATAACCGCCGACCCTGCGAAGCTGCTTTAAGGTAACGAGCAGGCACGGCAGGTAGAGGACGAAAGTCGCCACAAGACAGAAGAACCAGTGTTTGAGGTGTTTTCTGTCCTGAAAGAGACAGTAGAGCAGCAGGAAGAGATAGACAAAGCCTACCGTGACAAAGGCAAAATGGTGCGAGTAGCCGGCAAGCACGCTGAACAGCGTAAAGAGGATCCAGTTCTTTCGGGAGGATGCGCAGAGTACTTCGAGCGCATAGACGCCGGACGCCGTGGCGAAAAAGAAGCCGAGCGAGTACATACGGATCTCAATGCCGAAAAACAGCAGACAGGGCATTGCGGTCAGCGCAAGCAGAAAGAACTGCGCAGTGCGGGCACCGTGACGTTTCCTGACTACAGTGGCGCCAAGCAGCAGTGTTCCGATCATCGGGAGAACGGAAGCCAATTTCATCACGGGTACCGTGTAGCCGAAAAGATCCGTAATGATTTTCAGCAGAATGTTGTAGAGCGGCGGGAGTGTATCCTTCATGGAACGCTGCAACACGCCCGCCATATCCGTTCGAACGAGATTGGCGGTGAACGCTTCGTCCATCCATACGTTACGATTAAAAATCAAGGACACGAAACATGCGGTTCCCAGCATGAATAGTGCCCACGTGATGATGGAATTGATTCGGGTCGTTTTCATAGTCCGAATTCTATCACAGTTGACAGAGAAATTCAATCTTGCTATACTTGTATGAATTTCTGCATATTACCTGATGCATCATAGTTCATTTCATCCGATGACAGATGAAAGCAAGAGATGATGTTAGAAAGTTGAAGTGAAACGATGAAAGAAATGCATGTGCTGGGAATGGGCTTGAGGGACTATTCCGTGAAGGAAGCAATGCGGATGGTGGACGGGTTCCTTTTGGAAGCAAGAGCCAATACGATCAGTTATCTTTCGATGGACATGCTGTTGAGCGCGCATGAAAACGAGAAGTTGAGAGACTGGCTTTCCTCTATGGATCTGACCGTTCCGGTATCTCCTGAAATTCTCGCCGCTGCCGGAATCGGCGGCAGAGGACGGATCAAAGAGGTTGAAGAGGGCAAATTCCATACGGAACTCATGAAGAAACTGTCCGAGCAGGAGAGAACAGCGTTTCTTCTGTCGGAGAATGAGGAGATTCTGGCGGCGTATGAAGAATATCTGAAGAATACGGCTCCGGGGATTCGGGTCGTTGGATCGCTTGCGGCAGCGGGATCCATGGAAGATCCGGACGGGATCGTGAACGAGATCAATTCAGCCTTTCCGGACATCGTGTTCTCAAGACTGCCGTTCCCTTTACAGGAGCAATTCATTTGCGAACACGGTGAGAAGTTGAATGCCAGAATGTTTGTCTCCCTGAAAGAGGGCTTCGGACCGGAGCAGCACAGGGAAGATTTCATGCACCGGATCAGACACTTCCTATCGCGCACCGCCTTTCGACAAAGGGTTGCGAAGTCCGAAACAGAGAAAGCAAAAGAAGAGCATTGGTGATTTTTTAGTGAAAATCACCAATGCTCTCTTTCTTTTTTTGGTAAGATGTATTAAACTTACTATAAGTATGTGCAAGATTTGGAGAGTCTGCGCAATACGACTGAATTATGGGGTGACGGGATAGATGATATCGAATCAGATCTTACAGACAACGATTGAAGGACTGAAGGGAATTACCAGAGTGGAACTGTCCGTGATTGATCCGGACGGCAGGCTCCTTGCATCGACGAGCAAGAATATGGGGAATTTCGAAGAGGCGGCGGCAACGTTTACAACCTCTCCCGCCGATTCGCAGGAAATGCAGGGAAACCAGTTTTTTAAGGTTTACGATGAGTTGCAGCTGGAATACATTCTGGTTGCGCAGGGAAGCACCGAGGATTCGTTCATGGTCGGCAAAATTGCCGCCTTTCAGATCCGGAACCTGCTGATTGCATACAAGGAACGGTTTGACCGCGATAATTTCATTAAGAACCTGCTGCTGGACAACCTTCTGCTGGTGGACATTTACAACCGTTCGCAGAAACTGCACATCGAGACGGACGTCCGACGTGTCGTCATCATTGCGGAAACCGCGAATGAGAAAGAAGTGAACGCGCTTGAGACGATTCGGAACTTCTTCTCCGCCAGAGCCAGAGATTTCATTACCGCCGTTGATGAGAAGAACATCATCGTCGTGCGGGAACTGGCGGAAGATGAGGGCTATGAGGAGATTGAGAAGGCTGCGCATCAGATCCTGTCGCTGTTTCAGCGCAGTTTTGCGCATACGATCCATGTCTCCTACGGCACGATTGTCGGGGAGATCCGTGAAGTCAGCCGTTCTTATAAGGAAGCCAGAATGGCGTTGGATGTCGGAAGGATTTTCTTTGACGAAAGAGATGTGATCGCCTACAGTGAACTGGGCATCGGACGGCTGATCTATCAGTTGCCGATTCCGCTCTGCAAGATGTTCATTAAGGAGATTTTTGACGGTAAGTCGCCGGATGATTTCGATGAGGAGACTCTGACCACGATCAACAAGTTCTTCGAGAACAGTTTGAATGTTTCAGAGACTTCCAGGCAGCTTTATATCCATCGGAACACGCTGGTGTACCGGCTGGATAAATTGCAGAAGACGACGAATCTGGATCTTCGTGTCTTCGAGGACGCCATCACGTTCAAGATTGCTCTGATGGTAGTGAAATACATGAAATATATGGAGAGTATAGAGTATTAATCGCAATTCAGTTTTATTAAGGGGATGTAAGTATGGATATGATCACACTTGAAAATGTCAGTAAGGCATACACCGACGGCGCTCCTGCGCTGAGCGGTGTGACACTTCACATTCAAAAAGGGGAATTTGTTTTCATTGCGGGATCTTCCGGTGCGGGCAAGTCCACACTGATCAAACTGTTGCTGCGGGAACTGATTCCGACAAGCGGCAGGGTGATTGTGAACAACTATGACCTGTCCAAACTTCGCAGGAGAAAGGTTGCGAAGTTTCGGCGCAACATCGGCGTGGTATTTCAGGACTTCCGTCTGTTGAAGGATCGAAACGTATATGAAAACGTTGCGTTTGCGCAGCGCGTCATTGAAGTACCTACAAGACAGATCAAAAAGAACGTTCCCGCCATGCTTTCGCTGGTCGGGCTTGCCGGTAAATACAAAGCAAAGCCGAGACAACTTTCGGGCGGAGAACAGCAGAGAGTTGCACTTGCCAGAGCCCTTGTGAATAATCCTCCGATCCTGATTGCGGACGAGCCGACCGGTAATCTGGATCCCAGAAATTCATGGGAGATCATGAAACTGCTCGAGGAGATCAACAAAAGAGGAACTACGGTCATCGTGGTAACACATAACCGTGAGATCGTGAATGCAATGCGCAAGCGTGTCATTACGATCCGGAAGGGCGTCGTGGTCAGCGATGAAGAAAAGGGTGAGTACATTGATGAGGATTAGTACGTTATTCTATACGATCAAACAGGGTTTTAAGAATATCTTTCGAAATAAGGTTTTCTCATTGGCGTCCCTTGCCACGATTGCGGCGTGTACGTTTCTGTTCGGTATTTTCTATGCGCTCGTGATCAATGTGGAGTACAGCGTGCGGGAAGCGCAGTCCGGCGTTGCGGTTACGGTTTTTTTCGAGGAAGGAATCACGCCGGAGAGAGTGCAGGAAATCGGCAATATTGTGAAGTCGAGACCGGAAGTTTCCCGTGTGGACTATGTGACTGCGGAAGAGTCATGGGATACCTTCAAGGTGGACTATCTCGGAGAATATGCGGACGGATATGAGGGCGATAATCCGCTGGAAGGCAGCGATAACTATCAGATCTATCTGCGGGATGTTTCGAAGCAGACGAGTCTGGTTGCGTTCCTCGAAGCCACGGATGGGATCCGAGAGGTGAACAGATCTGACGCTACGGCGGATATCCTGACCAACATCAATCGGCTGATCAGTTACGTTTCGCTTATCATTGTCGGAATTCTGCTTGCGGTGTCCCTCTTCCTGATCGGGAACACGGTTGCGATGGGAATTGCGTTCCGAAAGGAAGAGATCGCGATCATGAAACTGATCGGTGCCAAGGATTTCGTCGTGCGCGCGCCCTTTGTTATTGAAGGAATCATCATCGGACTGTTTGGCGCGGCGCTGCCGATGATCGCGATTTATTATCTCTACGTGAACGTCATTATTGTTGCGGCGGAGCGGTTCAGTGTCCTGTCCGATATTCTGAAATTCATGCCCGTGCAGGATTTCTTCCGTCAACTGATTCCGGTGGCGCTGATTATGGGCGTCGGGATCGGTTTCCTGGGAAGTATTTTTACCGTTCGTAAGCATTTAAGAGTTTAGTCGGAGCGTGAGAACCCGCTGGGGGAGCGGGGACTTGCGGATACAATGATTAGGGGTCTGATATGAGAAAGAACAGAATAGGGTTTCGCAGTGTTTGTGCAATGACGGCATTTACGATTCTATTCGGCACGACGACGTGTCCGGTCAATGCCGCCCCCTCACTGACGAATGATTTTATCAAGGAAAGCGAAGAAAGCAAGAAGCAGGCGGAACAGAGCAAGGCCAGTCTGAAGTCGGGACTGACGGACGTCAAGAGTCTGCTTAAGAATCTGGAGTCCACAAAAGGGAATCTGGAAGACTATATCGAGCAGTTGGACGGAGATCTTGAGGATATCAATGAGAAGATCGAAGTGATGAAACTGCAGATCGCCGAAAAAGAGATTGAGGTTGCGGATGCAACCAAAGCGTTGGAAGAGGCAACGGAACGCGAGGAATCGCAGTACGAAGCCATGAAGCGCCGCGTGAAATTCATCTATGAGCGAGGAAACGATTCGACGATCACGATGTTACTGTCTGCAGAGTCTTTTGTGGATTTTTTGAATCGTGCCGAATTCATCAATAAGGTCTCCGCGTATGACAAGCAGATGCTCGACAGTTATATCGAAGCCAAGAACGATACGGCGGACAAAAAGGCGAATCTTGAAGAAGAGGAACGTCAGTTAAAGGAAGCCAAGGACGGGCTCGACAACGAGCAACAGGCGATGGAGACGCTGATTGCCGCCAAGGAACAAGAAGTCAGCGCTTATGAGGAAGATATCGTAGACAAAGAGGCTGCGATCCGAGAGTATGAGGCAATGATTGCCGAGCAGAACCAGATTATCAAGGATCTGGAAACCGCGATTCTCGCAGAGAAGAAACGGCTGTTGGAAGAGAACCGAAAGGCGATCGTCTACGACGGCGGTCAGTTCAAATGGCCTGCGCCGTCCTATACCAGGATATCGGATGATTACGGGAACCGGATACATCCGATCTTAAAGATTCAGCAGTTCCACAACGGGGTGGATATGGCGGCGCCGAGCGGCTCGCCGATTCTTGCCGCCTATGACGGGGAAGTGGTGGCGGCATCTTATTCACCGACGATGGGGAATTATGTGATGATCGATCACGGGGACGGTCTTTATACGATCTATATGCATGCGAGTTCTGTCGGTGTTTCCGACGGGCAGATGGTGGCAAGAGGGGAGCAGATCGGCAAGATCGGGTCTACCGGCCGCAGCACCGGTCCGCACCTGCACTTTACCGTCCGCAAAGACGGAAATTACGTAAGCCCCTGGAACTACTTGGGATGATACAAGCGATGAAAGGAAGTTGCAAAGCAACGAAGCAATTCGTAGTATCATCCGTTTATCATATATTCAGTAAGGAATGAACAGAAAAGAGGCGTAAGAAATTGGACGAAATGAATTTATATCGGGAGGATTTCGAGGAGCAGACGAGAGAAAGGATTCGGAGAGCAAAACGATCAGGAGTTCTGAAAGGTTCGGTCATCACCGCTATGGTGATGATTTTCACCTTAATGATCCTGTGCGCGGTCTATCTCGGCATGAAGATTCGAAAGGGTACCGTGCTCTCCCTTCTGAACGAGGGCGGAACACTGTCCGGCGGCTCGGTGGTGACGAGTCAGATACAGGGGAAACTGGATGCGATGAAGGCGGTGATCGACTCCTGGTATTATGAGAGTTATGATCAGGCGGAACTGGAAAACGGCATTTACAAGGGCTTCATGTCGGGACTGGGAGACCCGTATTCTACCTATTATACGAAGGAAGAATATGCGGAAATGCTTGAAAAAGCGGATGGAACCTTTGAGGGAATCGGCGCCTATTTGCAGCAGGATGCGGAGACCATGCAGATCAAGGTCGTTCGCCCGATTGCCGGTTCTCCCGCGGAAGAAGTCGGCGTACTGGCGGAGGATATCATTTTGGAAGTGGATGGGGAAGACGTCTCGGGACAGGATTTGAATCTTGTTGTGAGTAAGATCCGCGGCCCCAAAGGCTCCAGGGTTCAGATCAGAATTTACCGCCCGTCCCTGAAGGAAGAACGGGTTTTTGAAATCGAACGGGCGCAGGTGGAGAGCCAGACCGTTGAATATCAGATGCTGGAGGATCATGTCGGCTATCTGCTGCTGCTGGAATTCGATGACGTTACGACGGGGCAGTTCAAAAACGCGATGGAAGACTTGAATTCGCAGGGGATGGAACGCCTGATTCTGGACATGCGTGACAATCCGGGCGGAAACGTGGATGTTGCGGTGGCAATTGCGGACTATATTTGTCCCGAGGGTCCCGTGGTTACTCTGAAGATGAAGTCAGGCAAAGAGGACGTCTATTCCTCTGACGCCACACATCATTTCGATAAGCCCATGGTGGTACTGGTGAATGAAAACAGTGCGAGTGCGGCGGAGATTCTCTGCGGCGCGCTGCTTGATTACAACAAGGCGATTCTGGTCGGCAAGAAGACATTCGGAAAGGGAATCGTACAGCAGATCCTTCCCATGGGAGACGGCACCGGAATCAAGGTGACGATCGGAAGATATTATTCTCCAAACGGTACCAGTATTCACGGAGAGGGTTTTGTGCCGGAGGTGGAAGCGGATCTGGATGTAGAAAAGTATCTGGAGGAAGGAATTGATACACAGGTTGAGAAAGCGTTTGAGGTTGTGAAGGAAAGGTAAGCACAGTCGGAAAAGGAGGATAGGCGGATGCGCAGAATCATCACGGGTCTGATTGCAGCCCTTCTGCTGGTTGGGATATGCGGCTGCGGAATGAAACTTGATTTTCCCAAGAAAAGCAATAAAGATCCGGTGATCACGGATGCACCGGAAGAAGTTGCACCGGAAGAGCCGGAAGAAACGGCGGAGAAAGAACCGGAGGAAGTCGAAGCAGATCTTCCGGTGATTCTTGGAAACGGCGAATACTTTTTAAAGGTCGGAAACCGTGTTTATTTCAGGGATTATGACGCAGAGGCGCTTTCTTCTCCGGTTCTGTGGGGAGATTACCGCGCGCAGCATTCGGAGCAGGGTAAGAAAGCCATCTGCTATCTGGAGGATGGAAGCGATGCCGTTGTCCGTGCGTTTGAAGATGAGGGTTACGGACCGTTGTATGGCTATAAAGACCGACTGTACGGGAAGGACGACGTCAGTTTCTACTCCGTGAAAATGGATGGCAGCGGTTACCAGCGATTAAGTCTTGGATCGGGTGCGTTTTCTTTCTTTGCGATTGTCAGAGAATATATGTTTTTTGAGGGTTATCCGACGGAAGGCAGATCTTTGATCTGTAAGGAAATTGAAACGGATCGGGATGTGGTTGTTTTTCGTGTCCCGGAAAGCGGCTACGGCTATCCGACAATATCGCAGGTGGAGATCAGCGGCGATCATGTCTATATCGGTATTTCTTATCTTGAGGGAAGCGGGAATTTCTTCCAGTCCGGCGAGATCTATCAGGCTCCGCTCAACGGCAGTGCGCCGCAGGGAGAGAGGATATTGGAGATTACGTCTTCCATGGAGGACTCGGAATTCTATGACATGCCGTATTTCACGGTCGGTGAAGACGGCAAGCTCCTCACCCACTCACGCAAACCTAACAGCGCGTGGATACAGGAGAACGATCTGTATGTCTGCGACGGAAACGGAACGAAGAGTTGTCTGGCAGTAGACTGGCTTCCGATCGAATACGGCTGGTTTACGCAGGCTGTGGAACAACTGAGTTACCTGGACGGCAATATCTATGTGATCAAGAACTTAAACAGGCGCAGCAGAGAGGACGACATCGGCTGGAGAGAGGCTTATAAAATGGTGAAGTCTTCGCTGATCCGGATTGACTCCGATCTGAATGAAACGGAATTTGCAACGGTGTTGAATCCGGTGAAAGACCTGTTCTGTTCCGTATTTTTGCTGGAGGAGAAAGCGGGAGACGGTTCAACCCTGATTCTGTTCAGCCCCCTCATCATGGTATACAGTTGGGAAACGGAACTGTGTGAACGATATGGACTGGATCCGGATAACCCCGATCAGTTTTTCGACAGTTATGAAATCGTAGCGCCCTATCAGGGGGACGGTTATGACGCGAAGGTTTCGGAACAGGCGATATTCCGACCGTTTAACTTCGAGAGCGACGCTTCGCTCACGCGCGATATGAACCAGTTCCGTGCCGTCATGTCGGAAGGTGTCGGCGAGATCTATCATGCGGTCAAATTGGAGAACCTCTATTATGACGAATATGCGGGATCGTTTAAAACACCGGAGTCCGACTACGACAAGGACATCTACTATTATGATATCATCGCGGAAATCACTTTCAGCGAGGACGGAAGTGAAGTGACGGAAATTAACGAGGTCTATCGTCCCTGATTCGGGGATTGCTTACAGAACGAACTGCGGAAGAAAGAGGTGTGAGGAAAGCAAGATGAAGATGGAACATATCGCAATGTATGTCAATGATCTGGAGGCAGCCAAAGCATTCTTTCTCAAGTATTTCGGTGCGGAATCAAACGCCGGATACCAAAACCCCAATACGGGCTTCAGATCCTATTTTCTCCGATTCGAGGACGGAGCGAGATTGGAACTGATGCAGAAACCGGAAATGCAGGACCCACCAAAAGAAATTGCAAGGACCGGCTATATTCACATTGCCTTTTCTCTCGGCAGCAAGGAGAAGGTGGATCATCTGACCGCCGTCCTGCAAGCCGACGGTTTCGATGTGATCAGCGGCCCCAGAACCACCGGAGACGGATACTATGAAAGTTGCATTGCCGGCATCGAAGGCAATCAGATCGAACTGACGGTGTAACAGGAAATTTATTCTTAAGGAAATCAAATGGAATTCAAATTACATTCGGAATATCAGCCGACCGGCGATCAGCCGCAAGCCATAGAGGAACTGGTACGGGGCTTTCAAGAGGGGAACCAGTTTGAAACGCTGCTCGGGGTGACCGGATCGGGCAAAACCTTTACGATGGCGAACGTGATCCAGAGGTTGCAGAAGCCTACGTTAATTATTGCGCACAACAAGACGCTGGCAGGACAGCTTTATTCGGAAATGAAGGAGTTCTTCCCCGAAAATGCGGTGGAATATTTCGTATCCTACTATGATTATTATCAGCCGGAGGCCTATGTTCCCTCGACCGATACCTATATCGAGAAGGATTCTTCGGTGAACGACGAGATCGATAAACTGCGCCTGTCGGCGACCGCGTCCCTGTCCGAGCGCAGAGATGTGATCGTTGTCGCTTCCGTTTCCTGTATCTACGGACTGGGCAGTCCGATTGACTATCTGGATATGATTGTATCCCTGCGTCCGGGTATGGTGAAAGATCGGGACGAGGTGATCCGCGAACTGATTGCGATCAGTTATGAGCGAAACCAGATGGATTTCGGTCGCGGTAAGTTCAGAGTTCTCGGCGACGTCATTGAATTGTTTCCGGCATGGGATTCGGATCGCGCGGTCAGGATCGAGTTCTTCGGGGATGAGATCGAAAGGATTACTGAGATCGACGCGTTGACCGGAGAGAAGAAGGCGGTGCTGCATCATTTTGCCGTGTTCCCCGCTTCGCACTATGTCATTGCGCCGGAGAAGGTCAATCATGCCTGCGAGACGATAGAGGCGGAACTGACCGAGCGCGTGCGATATTTCAGGAGCGAGGATAAACTCCTGGAGGCGCAGCGGATTTCGGAGCGGACGCATTTCGATGTTGAAATGTTGCGGGAAACCGGCTTCTGTTCCGGCATTGAGAATTATTCCAGGCATCTCTACGGGCTGGAACCCGGGTCGACGCCCTATACCTTAATGAACTATTTTCCGGAAGACTATCTCATCATTATCGACGAGTCGCATATTACGGTTCCGCAGATCAGGGGAATGTATAACGGAGACCGTGCGAGGAAGACAACGTTGATTGATTACGGGTTCCGACTACCTTCGGCGCTAGACAATCGTCCCTTGAACTTTGCGGAGTTTGAGGGTAAAATAGACCAGATGATGTTCGTGTCCGCGACGCCCGGAAGTTATGAAGAGGAACACGAACTGCTCCGTACAGAGCAGATCATTCGTCCGACAGGACTCTTAGATCCCAAGGTCATCGTTAAGCCGACAGAGGGACAGATCGATGATTTGCTGGCGGAGATTCGGAAAGAAACGGGAAAACACTCGAAAGTACTGGTGACGACCCTGACCAAGAAAATGGCGGAAGATCTGACGGAATACCTGCGCGGCGTCGGCATTCGGGTCAAGTATCTGCATTCGGATATCGACACGCTGGAGCGGGCGCAGATCATCAGAGATATGCGTTTGGACGTATTCGATGTTCTGGTCGGGATCAATCTGTTACGAGAGGGATTGGATATTCCGGAGATTTCTCTGGTGGCAATTCTGGACGCCGACAAGGAAGGCTTCTTAAGATCGGAGACTTCACTGGTGCAGACCATCGGTCGCGCTGCCAGAAATGTGGACGGTCATGTGATCATGTATGCCGACAACATGACGGACTCCATGCACGCCGCCATTTCCGAGACCAACAGACGCAGGCAGATCCAGCAGGCATATAATGAAGCGCATGGGATCACGCCAACCTCAATCAAGAAAGCGGTTCGTGACCTCATCAGCATTTCCAGGGAAATCGCCAAGGAAGAGATGCAGTTTGAAAAAGATCCGGAGTCTATGGATCGTAAGGAACTTGAGAAGTTGGTCGCTTCTGTAGAGAAGAAGATGAAACGGGCGGCTGCGGATCTGGATTTCGAAACGGCTGCGGAACTCAGAGATAAGATGATCATACTGAAAAAACAGTTGGAGGGCATAAAGTGAGCAAGATCTCAATTGTGGTACCTACCTATAATGAGAAAGACAACGTGGGAAATCTGGTGAATCAGATCGACTATGCGCTGCGCGGGATCGATTATGAAGTGATCTTTGTAGATGATTCCACGGATGAGACGCCAGACGTTATTCAACAGGTCATGGAAGAAAACGGAAAGGTTCGTATGGAACACCGAACGACCGAGAAAGGGCTTGCAACGGCAGTGCTTCGCGGCTTCCATCTTGCGGAAGGGGATTATGTTGCGGTGATGGATGCGGATTTGCAGCACCCGCCCGCAATTCTGAAATCCATGTATGCGGTGCTGGAAACAGGCGTGGACTTCTGCGTACCGAGCAGATTCATTCCGGGCGGGTCCGACGGCGGTCTGGGTCCTTATCGCAAACTGGTGTCCGCGGTTGCCAGGTATATCGGGAAGTTCCTGCTTCCCTGTCTTCGTAAAATTTCAGATCCGACCAGCGGTCTGTTCATGTTCAGAAGAGAAGTGATACGGAATGCGGATATGCGTCCGATCGGCTGGAAGATCCTTGTGGAGGTGCTGGCAACGGGTACCCTCGCTACGGTGGTGGAAATTCCTTATAAATTTCAGGCACGTCCCGCCGGAGAATCCAAACTGTCTTCCAAGGTGACGAAGGAATACTTAATCCAGATTAAGGATCTGAGGAAGCGGGGCAAAAAGCAGCGCGACATGAAGGTCATTCAGTGGACACCGGAGAAGACGAAAGCTGAGTTAAAGAAGTATGGTATTTAGTTCCCTTATCTTTTTATGTTTTTTTCTGCCGGTGATGATTCTCGGCTATTATGCGCTTCCTAAGAAGGCAAGGAATCTGTTTCTCCTTCTGGGAAGTCTGTTTTTCTATGCCTGGGGAGAGCCGGTTTATCTGTTTCTGATGATTGCATCCATCATCGGGAATTATCTTTTCGGCATTCTGATCGGATTCTTTGCCAGAAAGGATTCGTCGGCGGAGGCACCGGCGCAAAATCCGCGGAAAAAGGTAGCGCTTGCGCTTGCTGTCGCGTTTAATCTGGGAATTCTGGTTTATTTCAAGTATTTCATGTTTCTGGCAACCACATTGCAGGGACTTTTGCATGCCGAATGGACGCTTCCCGAGATTGCGCTTCCGATCGGAATTTCCTTCTTCACGTTTCAGGGTCTCTCCTACGTGATCGACGTTTATCGGGAAGAAGGAAAAACAGATGAAAACGGAACGCCTATCCGCCTGGTGCAGAAGAATTTCATTCATCTGGCTCTGTATATTTCCATGTTCCCGCAGTTGATCGCTGGACCGATCGTGAG
>CAZNCH010000019.1:0-30841 GCA_964571555.1 uncultured Lachnospiraceae bacterium
TCCGGCGGTGTAAGCAGTTCCTCGGGATTTCGGAAGATCCTTCTGAATTCACGCAGAAAAGTTGCGAAATAATAGCCGTCCGCAATCCTTTCATCAATCGTAATCTTAAGATTCATGTATTGGTGGGAGACAAGTTCGCCCCGACTGTTCCATTCGCGCAAGCGCTGTTTGGAGCCGATTGCAATGAATACCGGAAGATTTCCGATATTATAAAGATGATGATTGACAGGTCCGATGCCTAAAGAGCCTAAGTTAGTGATCATCACCGTTGCATGGAACGGACTTGCTTTCAGAAGCGATTCCGGCAGCAGGTCATAGTAATCGGCGAAGAAGATCAGACGAATGGCAAAACGGAGCAGAAATCTGGGAAGACGGCAGAAAATTTCGGCAACCCGTTCGGTATTGTTGCTCTCGGTCGCATGCTTGATCTTGCGAATCTCCGTATTCAGTTTCTTGTAAACGTCAGGTAGCGTGTCGGCGGGATCGAACTCGACCTTGATTGTTGTTTCTTCGCCGTCAATGGACATTTCGTGCTTGACCGTCATGCTGGCTTCGATCTTGTTTCTGGCATAGAGCCGCTGTCCGCCGACAAAGCGGTTCAGTTCTGGATAACGGGACAAGGTGCGAATGTAAGCGGCAAGCGTAAAATGCATCATGCCGATTCCTTTATAAGAGTCTTCGCGCAACTGCTGCAGGACTTCGTTCGTGGCGTCAATGCGGAACTGTTCCTCGTACAGGTTGGAAGCCTCGATCCTCGTGGGCATGATAAAGGGGATGAATTTGTTGAACGGCGCGATGCTGCGTACGCGTCTGCCTTCTTTTCTGTCGCCGAAACGGCGATGTTTTGCGGTCATGAAATCAACGCTCCTGTCCGATTCTATTATTTCTCGAGCTCGCGATCTTTCGCCAGAAAGAAGATGGCGACGGTGTCGGGACCGACATGACTGCCGGTGCAGAGATCGTAAGAGGTGTTGATGAAGTCCCTGACATGAATGCGTTTCTGTATTTCTTCCATCACATAGAGGGAATCTTCGTAGGCGTCTGCATGCGCGATGCCGACGATCTGATTCTCAGGGTCGATGATGTTATTGCACATTAAATGAACCAATGCATCAAGTGCATTCTTCCGTCCGCGGCATATTTTGAACTGAACGATAAATCCTTCCTTGTTGCCCCTCAGAATCGGTTTGATGTTGAGAATGCTGCCGACCAGAGCGGCAGCGCCGGTAATTCTGCCGGTTTTGGAAAGGAATTTCAGATCGCCGACGGTGAAGACGCCGTTCATTTTCGGGGGATAGGCAGCAAGCGTATCCGCAATCGTGTCGAACTCCATGCCTTTTTCGCGCATCTCGCTTGCATAAATGGCAAGAATCCCCTGCCCGAGAGAGGCGTTCATGGCGTCGATCAACCGAACCTTTCTGCCGCAAGGCGGGTTCTCGTTCAATTCTTCCGCAGCCAGTCTTGCGCTGTTATAGGTGCCGCTGATGTTGCTGCTGAGTGAGATATAGAGGACGTCTTTGTCTTCCTCCATGATCTCTCTGAAATACGTCTCGAAATCGTCGCTGCTGATCAGTCCCGTCTTCACGTCAACGCCGGATCGAAGAGAATCATAATACGCCTTGCCTTTCTTGCGCTCCTCTTCCATGGTGAGATCGGGATCGAAACAGACAAGACGCTCTTCATTGACATAGTTCACAAAAGAGATTACCCGAATGTTATATTTTTTAACCATTTCCGCCGGAATATTGGCTGCGGAATCAACAAAAATTTCAAACATAATTTAACTCCTTTTCTGGGCAAATAAATGATTTATTTCTTGTTATCATAACATTAAATATCAGTTCCGCGCAATGAGAGTTTGGAACAATGCGTACGACGGATCCGCCGTGCTGCGGCACGGGGGCGGAAAGAGCCGCCTGCGTCGCTTGAAACCGTTCCTGAAAAGAGGTATAATACCTATTGTATAAAGGAGAGAGACGATGCAACTGACAATTACGATTTGTACATGTATTCTGTTGGGATATCTGTTCGGAAGTCTGAACCTTTCCTATCTGCTCAGCAAGCGGAAAGGATATGATATCCGAGAACGTGGTTCGGGAAACGCGGGTGCAAGCAACGTGATCATTACGATCGGGAAGGGCGCGGGCGCGCTGGTTGCAATGGTTGACATTCTGAAAGCGTTCATCGTGGTGAGACTCTGCCTGAGTCTGTTTCCGGAATTCGCCTATGCCGGCGTGATTGCGGCAACCTCCGTGATCCTCGGACATATTTTCCCGTTTTATATGGGGTTTCGCGGCGGAAAAGGGCTGGCGGCGCTTGGCGGATCGATTCTTGCAATTGATTACAGGCTGTTTTTCCTCTTCCTGCTCTTTGCGTTATTGCTTGCTTTTGTGACGGATTATATCTGCTTCGTGCCGATCCTGGTATCGCTTCTCTTTCCTGCAATCTACGGATATATGATGCATGATATCAATTTTACGTTGATTCTCTATGTAGCGACAGTATTTATCTGGTGGAAACATCTTGAGAACCTGCAGCGGGTTCGAAACGGAAAGGAACTGCGTTTCAGTTTCCTCTGGAACAGAGCGGCAGAAGCGGAACGCTTCGGTGTGGAGAATGACGACGGGGTCAGTTATCCGTTTGAGTTCGATCGGGAGTCCCGTGAAGAGAATCGAAGTTAGTTCACCAATATTTCACAGAGCACCGTCAAGGTGCTCTTTTATTTTGTCGCTAAGTGCGATACAATAGTACAGACGTCGACGCGACGAATCTAAGCAGAAATGAGAAAAGAAATGAACGGGAAAACAGAAACGGCTAATTTAAGCGCAAGCAAACAAAAGAAATTAGAAAGGGCGAAGAAAAGAGCCAAAACCAAGCGGGCGGAACTTGCCCGGAAGATCGTCGGATTCGCAATTCTTGTCGCACTGGCGGGCGGAATTTTATTCCTGCTGATCTCCAATATGATTCAGGCTGCACGTTCGGTTACCGCAAGCGGAGATTATTCCGCCCTGCTCACGGACGATGGTTTTATTCAGGGCGTGCAGGCATCGGATCAGGTCAGCCTTGCGGATTATAAGAACTTAACGGCACCGCTTTCCGAGATTGAATACAGTGATGCGTCCGTGGAGACGGAGATTGCTTCTCTTCTGGAGTCCTATGCGGAAGTCAACACGGAAACGGATGCGAAGATTGCGGATGGCGACAAGGTCAGCATCGAATATGTCGGCACGGTCGACGGTGTGGAATTCGAGGGTGGAAATACCGGCGGAACGCCGACCGATTTAACCATCGGTTCCGGACAATATGTCGACGACTTCGAACAGCAGTTGATCGGTCACGGCATTGGCGAGACGGTGATCGTTGCCGTGACTTTCCCCGAAGATTACGGCAATGAGGAACTGAACGGAAAGGATGCGGTCTTTACCGTTGAGATAGACGGAATTTATGAGACGCCCGCCTTTACCGATGAATTTGTGGCGGAGAATCTCTCCGATCAGGCGAATACGGCAGAGGGATACAGGGCTTATCTGAAAGAAACCAAGTATCAGGAGAACTTGAAGAACTGGGTGGAAAATGCGCTGGTGGAGCAAACCGTCGTGAATCAATATCCGAAGGCGTATCTGAAGAAACTGAAACAGGTTCAGAAGTACGATGACCAGCAGATGTTTACGCAGACCAATCAGTTTGCGATGCAGATTTACGGCTATTCGATGTATGCTTCTTTTGAGGACTATGTCGGGATGAGCGAAGCGGAGTATGACGAGAGCTTAGAGGAAACCTGCAAGACCAAAGAAGCGGAGGATCTGACTTATCAGGCGATTCTTGAAGCGGAGGGGGTTCGTGTGACGGAGGCGGATTACAAAGCATATCTGACGGAGAAAAACGGCTCCACGGATTCCTTTGGCAGCGATGTAGAGACCTATGGTCTGCCTTATACCATGAAGAAAATGGTGAAAGAAAAGGCGATTGAAATTGCGCTTTCCCATGTGACCGTTCAGTAACTAAGAGGTAGAGAATGAGCAACTATATCCCGCTGAGAGAACTCGCATCCCACCTGCATCTGAACAAGGGCGATAACGTGTTTGTTACTTCCGATGTGAAGCAGCTGCTGTATGACCTCATTCAGCAGGGGGATGAGACGGATTTGAATCTTCTGATCGACGGTATCATCGATGTGATCGGAGAGGAAGGGACCCTGGTGTTCCCAACTTTCAACTGGGCTTTCTGCAAAGGAGAGCCCTATGATCATTTCAAGACGCCCTGCAAAACCGGCTCCCTTGGGAAACTGGCACTGAAACGGGATGATTTTCACAGGACGAAACATCCCATTTATTCGTTCGCTGTATGGGGGAAAGGGCAGGAAGCGCTGTGCGCGATGGACAACAAGAGTTCGTTCGGCATCGATTCCCCGTTTACCTATTTCCGCACGAATCATTTCCGCAACCTTTTCATTGATAAGGATCTGCAGCATTCCTTTGTGTTTGTACACTATGTTGAGGAGGTTGCCGGTCCGGTACCGTACCGCTATCTGAAAGATTTCACTGCGGATTATACGGATGAGACCGGAAGGACAAGACAGGCAACCTATTCGATGAACGTGCGTGATCTGGATCTGAATGTGGAGAACGTGATCTATGCATACGAGCCGGAGTTTGAAGAAACGGGGGTTATGGAACGGTTTACGATCAATGGACTCGAATATATGCTGATAGACCTTTTCGGTGCGTTTCCGATCATCGCCGAGGACGTGAGGCATAACAGGAGCAGGAAACTGTGTTCCTATCTTGGACAGGACGACGTCAGATACAGGGAGATTGGGAAGCGGATGTTTGATCTGTGCGGAAAACTGTTCCCGATTTGCAGAAGCATTACGGGAAACGGCGTCAGAGAGACTTTCTCGCTTCTTAAGAAAGTGCTTCCGGAACTGGAACTGACCGAGGTGCCGACGGGAACACAGGCATTTGACTGGGTTGTGCCGAAGGAATGGAATATTACGGAGGCCTATCTGGAAGCGCCAAACGGAAGCAGAGTCGTCGATATGGCGGACAATAATCTGCATGTGATGGGGTATTCCGCGCCGGTGGATGTGACGCTGCCGTTGGAAGAATTGCAGGAGCATCTGTATTCCCTGCAGGAGCAGCCGGAACTGATTCCCTATGTCACCTCTTATTATAAGGAGAGATGGGGCTTCTGTCTGAGCAGAAATCAACGGGATGCTTTAGCGGAAGGGGATTACCATGCCGTGATTCGTTCCAGCCTGACTGAGGGAAGCATGACTTACGGCGAACTGGTTCTTCCGGGCGAGCGGGAAGAAGAGATTTTCTTCTCCAGTTATGTATGCCATCCTTCCATGGCGAATAACGAGTGCTCGGGTCCCGTATTGCTTACCTTTCTGGCAAACTATCTTCAGTCGCTGCCGCGGTTGAGATATACCTATCGTCTGGTGCTGGCGCCGGAGACGATCGGAGCGCTCACTTATGCGAGCCGCCATCTGGACACGCTGAAAGAGAAGGTGGTGGCGGCGTTTAATTTGTCCTGTGTCGGAGACGACAGGGCTTATTCCATCATACACAGCAAATATGCGGATACGCTGGCGGACAGAGTCCTGGAGAGCGTTCTGAAGTCGCACGATCCGAAGTATAAGTCCTATTCCTATCTGGGCAGAGGTTCCGATGAGCGGCAGTATCAGGCGCCGGGGATCGATTTGCCGATGGTGTGTTTCTGCAGATCGAAGTACCATGTATATCCGGAGTATCATACCAGTGCGGACAATATGGATCTGATTTCGCCGGACGGTCTGGCGGGCAGTTATGATGTTATGGTGCAGTGTATCGATGCGCTGGAGCATAATGCGAAATACAGAATTACAACGCTCGGTGAGCCGCAGCTTGGCAAGCACGGACTGGTGCCGACGATGAGTTCCAAGGAAACCTATCGCGAGACGCTGATCTTAAAGGATATCTGCGCTTACGCGGACGGAACGAATGACTTAATCGCCTTGTCCGAGTGGATACAGAAGCCGATTCGCGAAGTGATACCGGCGATCGATCAGTTGAAAGAAGCGGGGCTTTTGCAGGAAATATAAGGGGAGAGGAACCATGAGCAGAGAAGATGTTTTTCATACGGTAACGGAAATTTTCAGAGATGTTTTCGATGATGAGGAACTGGTGATTACAGATGCGACGAATTCAGATGAAATCGAAGACTGGGACTCGCTCGAACATATTTCGCTGATTGTTTCCATGGAGAAGGCTTTTTCCATGAAATTTGACATTAAAGAAGTCAACAGGTTAAAGGACGTCGGGGAGATGATCGACCTCATTCTGAGAAAGATGGCATAGGATGAATCAATATACTTACGAAGAAATCACGATCGGACAGAAGGAAAGCTTTACCGTTACGGTAACGGAAGAAATGCAGAATGCGTTCAGGCGCATCACGTCGGATCAAAATCCGCTGCATGCGGATGCGGAATATGCTGCGAAAAAGGGGCATAAAGAACGCGTTGTCTTCGGTATGCTGACGGCGTCGTTTCTCTCGACGCTGGCGGGGATGTACCTGCCGGGGAAATACAGTCTGATCCACTCCGTTTCGCTGAAACTGCGCAGACCCGTTTATATCGGCGATGCACTTACGATCGAAGGAACGGTGAGCGACAAAAGCGACGCGGTGCGAGCCATACAGGTCAAAGTAACGGTGAGTAACGGCGACGGCGTCTGTGTGGCGCGGGGCGAGATGCAAATCGGGGTGGAATCATAGAGCGGATCAAAAATACTTGAACTGCTGAAAGTAATGTGTTATCATGGTTTCTCGTGATACACTAATTTCCTTGCTCCGGGGAAGACCGGGGCCAGAGACCAAAAGGAGGTACTAGCATGAGTAAATATGAATTATGCGTAGTTCTTAATGCTAAGATCGAAGACGAGGAAAGAGCAGCCGTTCTTGAAAAGATCAAGGGTTATGTGACCCGTTTCGGCGGCACGATTTCAGACGTTGACGAGTGGGGCAAGAAGAGACTCGCGTACGAGATCCAGAAGATGAAAGAAGGCTTCTACTACTTCATTCATTTCGAAGCAGAGACTACTGCTCCGCGTGAGATCGAGAATCGTATTCGCATTATGGAAAACGTAATGAGATTTTTAGTTGTTAAGCAGGACGCCTAATAGAAAGTGAGTACAGAATGAATAAAGTCATTTTAGTGGGTAGACTGACAAGAGATCCGGAAGTGAGATACTCCTCCGGAGCGGATGGACAGATGGCAATCGCAAGATATTCTCTTGCAGTTGACAGAAGAGGCAGAAGAAATAACAACAATGAAGAGCAGACCGCGGACTTCATCAATTGCGTGGCATTCGGAAGATCCGGCGAGTTTGCGGAGAGATATTTCAAAAAAGGGATGAAGGTCGGTATTACCGGCCGGATTCAGACTGGCAGTTATACGAATAAGGACGGTCAAAAGGTTTATACAACGGATGTTGTTGTGGAAGACCAGGAGTTCATGGAGAGCAAGAATGCTGCATCCGAGAAGGCCGGTTTCGTTCCGGCGCAAAAGTCGGCGCCCGCAGCAGAAATCAGTGACGGTTTCATGAATATTCCGGACGGAATAGAAGAAGAATTACCGTTCAACTAAACAGGAGGTAATCAAAATGGCATATAACAGGTCGCAAGGCAATAATGAGAGATCCGATTCTCCGATGAGAAGAAGGGGCGGAATGCGCAGAAGAAAAAAGGTTTGTGTATTCTGCGGCAAAGAGAAAGAACTTGACTACAAGGATGTAAACACCTTAAAGAGATACATCTCCGAGAGAGGAAAGATCCTTCCCCGCCGTATCACAGGTAACTGCGCAAAGCATCAGAGAGCATTGACCGTAGCAGTGAAGCGTGCCAGACACGTAGCGCTGATGCCTTACGTTCAGGATTAAGAAGAGATTCCGGCGAACCGACCACGATGTGGTCGGTTCGTTTTTGTTTCCGCCGCCGGTGACGGTAACAGCGATCGCGCGGCTTGACAAGGGCGTGCACAAGGGTTATACTTCACTTTATCGATTAAAAGCGGCAACGCGTCGACGCAGCAGACGGCGCGCGCCGGAAAGAGAGAAAAATGCCGATTACAGAATTGCTGGAGAGAAACGCAAAAGAATACGGAAATGATGTGGCTCTGGTGGAAATCAATCCGGAGATTACAGAGGACAGGAGAGTTACCTGGAAAGAATATGAACTGATCGAAAGCGCTTCGAAAACGAAATACAGACGAGAGATTACCTGGAGCGTATTTGATGAAAAGGCAAATCGCTTTGCGAACCTCTTAATTGCCAGAGGTGTGAAAAAAGGAGATAAGATCGGAATTCTGATGATGAACGGCTTGGAGTGGCTGCCGATTTATTTCGGCGTATTGAAGACGGGCGCACTCGCCGTACCGTTTAATTTCCGCTATTCTTCGGAGGAGATTCTGTACTGCGCCAAATTGGCGCAGATTGATATTCTTGTTTTCGGCCCTTCTTTTATCGGCAGAATTGAGGAAATCTGCGAACCGCTTTCCAAAGGAAGACTGTTGATTTATGTGGGTGAAAACTGTCCCACCTTTGCGGATGATTATAATTCGCTTTCGTCCAATTGCTCCTCTCAGAAGCCGGAGGTGGAGATTACGGATGACGATCATGCCGCCATCTACTTCTCGTCCGGAACGACCGGCTTCCCGAAAGCGATTCTTCATAATCATGCCGGCTTGATGCATTCGTGCAGATCCGAGCAGAACCATCACGGACAGACCAGAGAGGACGTGTTCCTCTGTATTCCGCCGTTATATCATACGGGCGCGAAAATGCACTGGTTCGGCAGTCTGATTTCCGGCAGCAAGGCGGTGCTGCTGCAGGGGACAAAGCCGGAATTTATTCTGGATTCGGTTTCTTCCGAGCAGTGTACGATCGTATGGCTGTTGGTTCCGTGGGCGCAGGATATTCTGGAAGCGGTTGAAAGCGGGAAGGTGGATCTGAAAAAATATCATTTGAGCCAATGGAGACTGATGCATATCGGCGCGCAGCCGGTTCCGCGGAGTCTGATAAAAAAATGGCTGCATTATTTCCCGCATCATGATTATGATACCAATTACGGTTTGTCTGAATCTTTGGGTCCCGGCTGCGTGCATTTGGGCGTCGGAAATATCGACAAAGTCGGCTGCATCGGAAAGGCCGGTTACCTGTGGCAGACGAAGATTGTGGATGAGAACAGACAGGAAGTAAGCCGCGGCGAGGTCGGAGAACTTGCGGTGAAAGGTCCCTCCGTGATGCTGGAATACTATCATGACAGGAAGGCGACGGAAGAAGTCTTAAAAGACGGGTGGCTCTATACAGGGGACATGGCGAAAGAAGAGGAAGACGGCTTCATTCTTCTGGTAGACCGCAAGAAGGACGTTATCATCAGCGGCGGCGAAAATATTTATCCCGTACAGATCGAAGACTTCATCCGCACGCATGAAGCGGTTCATGATGTTGCCGTGATCGGCACGCCGGACAAGCGACTCGGTGAGGTGACGCTGGCGGTAATTGAAATGAAGAAAGGATATGTGGTGACGGAAGATGAAATCAATGAATTCTGCCGTTCCCTTCCAAGATACAAGCGACCGCATAAGATTATCTTTGCGGATATTCCGCGGAACCCGACGGGAAAGATCGAGAAACCGAAGCTTCGTGAGCTGTACGGAGGAAAAGGGCTCGTCGAGGCACAAAATATCGGATGATCAGCAGTCCGCCACACACGATGTGGCGGACTGTTTTGCCTTGTAAAGCAGTGGTAATAATGCTAGAATATATGTTGATGTACGTTCTGTTTCCGGAGGAGATTTCGAGTGAAGAAAATCAAATTTAAAGGACAGATCCGTAACTATATGAGGTGGCCGCTGTATCTGACGGCGCTGCTTCTGTTGGTGAATGTTGCGGTTTTTGTTGCAAATGCGAAGGCCGGCTATGTGATGAGCGTCGGCGTCATCATTTATCTTCTGGTTGCTTTGCTCCTGTATTTTGGGAACAAGCATCCCGTGGTCAGCGATCTGGTTTCCTTTGCAACGCAGTACGGTCAGGTACAGAAGCAGTTGTTGCGGGAATTGGAGATTCCCTATGCGCTGCTGGACGAAGACGGAAAGATCATCTGGACAAACGAAGCTTTCGAAAACATCTTCCGAATCAAAAAGGGATATCGCAAGACTATCATGTCGTTGCTTCCCGAACTGCATAAGGATGTATTGCCGCAGGTGGAGTCGGAAACGGAGCGAATGATTACGTTTGAGAATTCCGATTACCGTGTCAACATGAAGAAGGTCGACATGCAGATGGCGCTGGAATCGACAGATCTGCTGGATGCGGTGAATCTGGACAGTTTTCTGATCGCCTTTTTTATGTTCGACGAGACAAAGGTCAATCGACTGCAGCGGGAGATCGACGACCAGCAGCTTGCGACCGGCTTGATTTATATTGACAATTACGACGAGGCGTTAGAGAGCGTGGAAGAGGTGCGCAGATCTCTTCTGGTCGCGCTGATAGACCGAAAGATCAACAAATATTTCGCCAATTCCGACGCCCTTGTGAAGAAGCTGGAGAAGGATAAATACCTGATCAGTATCCAGAAACGATATTTGCAGGAACTGATCGGAAGGCGGTTCGACCTTTTAGACGACGTCAAAACGATCAACATCGGGAATGAAATTGCGGTAACGCTGTCGATCGGCTTCGGACTGGAGACCGGCGAGTACCAGAAGAACTATGAATACGCCAGAACGGCGATTGATCTGGCGCTTGGCAGGGGCGGGGATCAGGCAATCGTGAAAACGCCGGATGATATCTCCTATTTCGGCGGCAAGAGTCAGGTGGCGGAGAAAAATACACGCGTGAAAGCGCGTGTGAAAGCGCATGCACTGCGCGAGATCATAGAGGGAAACGATCGTATTCTTGTCATGGGACATAAGATCACCGATGTGGATTCCTTTGGCGCTGCGGTAGGTATTTACAGAGCGTCGAGAACCTTCGAGAAGAAGGCGCATATCGTGATCAATGAGGTGACGACGTCGATTCGTCCGTTAATGGAGGAATTGTTGCGCGCGGGCGACTATGAGAATGATCTCTTCTTAAGCAACACGCAGGCGTTGGAGATTGTGGATGCATCTACGGCATTGATCGTTGTGGATGTGAATAAGCCCAGTTTCACCGAATGCAAGGAATTGCTCACCAGATGCCATTCCATCGTTGTACTCGATCATCACAGACAGGGCATGGAGACCATAGAGAACGCTACGCTTTCCTATATCGAACCCTATGCTTCTTCGGCGTCCGAAATGGTGGCGGAGATCTTACAGTACATTCATGACAATGTGAAACTGCGTTCCGTGGAAGCGGACTGTCTCTATTCCGGTATCATGATCGATACCAATAATTTCATGACGAAGACCGGCGTGAGAACATTCGAGGCAGCCGCTTATTTAAGAAGAAACGGCGCGGATGTTACCAGGGTCCGCAAGATGTTCAGAAACGGCATGGATGATTACAAGGCAAGGGCGGAAGTTGTCAGAAACGCCGAGGTGGTTTTCGGTTCTTATGCGATTTCCGTTTCGGCACCGAATGCAGGCTTGGAATCTCCGACGATCATCGGGGCGCAGGCGTCCAACGAACTGCTGAACATCAACGGGATCAAGGCGTCCTTTGTCCTTACGGAATATCAGGGAGAAATTTACATCAGCGCACGATCGATCGATGAATTGAATGTGCAACTGGTGATGGAGAAGTTGGGCGGCGGCGGACATATCAATACTGCGGGCTGCCAACTCAAAGACATGACAATGGAAGAGGCCAAGGCTCTTCTTATCAATACCTTGGGAAAAATGCAGGAAGAAGGTGCGATCTAATGAAGGTGATTCTGTTACAGGACGTGAAGTCTCTCGGAAAAAAGGACGAGATCGTCGAAGTCAGCGACGGCTATGCGAAGAATTATATTTTCACCAAGAAACTCGGAATAGAAGCAAATACAAAGAATTTAAACGATCTGAAACTGAAAAAGGCAAACGATGAAAAGATTGCCGCCAAGCATCTGGCAGCGGCAAAGGAATTTGCGAAAGTGATCGAAAGCAAGCAGGTGACGGTCAAGTTGAAGACGGGAGAGGGCGGCAAGACCTTCGGCTCCGTTTCTTCCAAGGAAATTGCAGAAGAGGCGCTGGCACAGCACGGACTGGAACTTGATAAAAAGAAAATCCAGATCGGCGAGCCGATGAAGAATATCGGATCGTACGATGTGACGGTAAAACTTCATCCGCAGGTGAGCGCGACATTGAAGGTTCGGGTAGCGGAAGCATAAGGGAGTTAAACTTTATGGATGAGTCAATTATCAAAAGAATACTTCCTCACAGTATTGATGCGGAGCAGTCCGTGATCGGTTCAATGCTGATGGATCGGGACGCCATCATGTATGCTTCCGAGATCCTGCACAAAGATGATTTCTACGGGAAACAGTACGGAATCCTGTTTGAGGCCATGGTGAGCCTCTATAATGAGGGCAAGCCGGTAGATATCGTGACCTTGCAGAACAGGCTGCAGGAGATGGATGTGCCGGCGGAAGTCAGCAGCATGGAATTTGTCAAAGAAGCGGTTTCCACGGTGCCTCATGCCATTCATATCAAGCAGTATGCGAAAATTGTCAGCGAGCGGGCCACTTTGCGTCGGTTAATTCGCGTCAGCGAGGAGATTGAGAATTCCTGCTATACACAGAAAGAGTCGCTGGACGCCATCCTCGATCATACGGAACGTCAGATTTTTGATGTGGTGCAACGCAGGAATATTGAGGAATATACGCCCATCAGGACGGTTGTATTAACGGCGCTTGAGAAGATCAACATTGCTTCTCAGATTCAGGGAAATGTGACCGGAATTGCTACCGGCTTTCTGGATCTGGATTATATGACCGCAGGTCTTCAGCCTTCGGATCTGATTCTGATCGCAGCCAGACCTTCTATGGGGAAGACTGCTTTCGTACTGAATATTGCGCAGAATATCTGCTTTCGGGAGAACAAACCCGCCGTTGTGTTCAGTCTGGAAATGGCGAAGGAACAGTTGGCGAATCGATTGCTTGCGCTTGAATCGAAGGTGGACGCGCAGAAGATTCGTACAGGCGATTTGACGGCGCGCGAATGGGAAGCCATTGCGGAGGGCGCCGGTATCATCGGGCAGTCCGGCCTGATCATCGATGATACGCCGGGTATTTCCATCGGTGAACTCAGATCAAAATGCAGAAAGTACAAAATGGATCATGATATTCAGTTGGTGATCATTGATTATCTGCAGCTGATGTCCGGAGACGGAAGATCGGAGTCCAAGGTGCAGGAAGTTTCCGAGATATCCAGGTCGTTGAAAGCGCTCGCAAGAGATCTGCACGTTCCCGTTGTTGCGCTCTCCCAGTTGTCGCGCGCGGTAGAGAAAAGAGACGATCACAGACCGGTGCTTTCGGATCTGCGAGAATCCGGCGCGATTGAGCAGGATGCCGATGTGGTAATGTTTCTGTATCGGGAAGATTATTATAAAAAAGATACGGAACGAAAAGACATCGCAGAGGTCATTGTGGCGAAACAGAGAAACGGTCCGATCGGTTCGGTTGAACTGGTATGGATGCCGAAATATACGAAATTCGCCAACAAAGCGAAAGATTGATAAAGAGATAACAAAAACCCCTCAGCCCTGAGGGGTTTCGTTATGTCTGAACATTGCATGTTAGGCCTCTGCGATTGCTCCTACAGGGCAGGCAGATTCGCAAGAGCCACAGCTCAGGCAAGCATCTGCATCGATTACGTACTTGTTGTCACCTTCGGAGATCGCGCCAACAGGGCACTGATCTACACAAGAGCCGCAACTTAAGCATGCATCACTGATTGCGTATGCCATAGTCAATTCCTCCTTTGAATATATAAATTGCTAAACGCTACGCATATTCTATTATAATTCTATAAAATATACAAGAAAAACTTGCGGATGCGGGGAAAAAGTGATAGTCTACAGAAGCAAAACACAAGTATTTATCAAAGAGGAGGATGAACTCATGGAAAATATCAGCAAAGAAATGAAAATCGGAGAAATCTTAAGAATCGCTCCCGAGGCTGCTCCTGTTCTCATGGAAATGGGAATGCACTGCCTGGGCTGCCCAAGCGCACAGGGCGAGAGTCTGGAAGAGGCGGCATTGGTGCATGGAATCAATATTGATGCGCTGATGGAGAAAATTCAATCCAAAATGTAAATTCCAAAAATAAACCCATCATGTAAAATTACTGCTCGTATTCTCATACGAGCAGTAATTTTGTAAGTGCATCATCCAGCATGATGGCGTCGTTATGTTCGTTAAAATAGGCTTCGGAAGCTACCGATAAGCGTTCCGGCACACCGTATTCGAAAATCATATTGCAGACGCGATTGAAATCTTCCGGTGTATGGTCGGACTTGGTCACAACCAGAATGATGCGTCCGGTGCTCGCGTTCCGGTACAGGGAACTTCGCCCGAAGTAAAACGGCTGAAGCAGGTGCGCCACCCGTGCGACCGATTCAATATTATCGAAGGAATAAGCGCGGGACAGTTCGGGGGAAGCTTTCTCATTCTGTTTTTCTTTGATCTTCTCGAGCGCGCCTTCGATCCGCTTTGCTTTCTCTCCGCCGGAATCGGAAGACGTCTGGATCTTCTTGAAGAGGTCAAGCACATTATCTCCCTCTTCGGTGAGCGCCTGCAGCACATTCCCGATGCCGCTCTCGTCATCCTCGTGGATCGAGGGGGCAAAGTTCGAAAAGCGCGTGTCCAGCTCTTCGGGATCTTCCACCTTGGTAATGATCAGAACGATGCATTCGGAAGAAAGCGGAATTGCTTCTATCATAAGGGGAATGTTTTTCGTTTCGAAGTTGAATTCAAATGCAGCCTGTTGCATCATATCACGAAAGAGGCTTTTCGCCTTCTCCGTGCCGTAAGCCAGTTCACTCAGCTTCAGTTCCCTGTCGGCAAGATCGGCCTTGGTCAACGTCGCGCGAATCTGATGATCATTCACTTTTTCCAGCTTCATTAGCGTCACATCCTTTCGTTTTCTGATTAGTTCTCATATTAATATTTCGGCATAATTTAGTCAATAGACAACCCCTTGAAATATTCTTAAAGTTTCATAAAATCAGTCTTGCAATGTGTCAAAAAATCGGATACAATCATTTCACGAGGCTTCTTTCGCAATCGGCTGCGAAAGGAGGGAAGACAGAGAAGTTCTTTCATATTTAAGCACATTTTCGTGCGGTGACGCACGATCCTGTCTGCAGCAGGCAGACGTCCTCTAGGTGACGCTCCATATCACCTAGTCATTAGTTTCCATCATTTGTAGTAACATCAGATTGTAACATCAGATTAGAAACGATAGACTCCAAAAAATCATAATAATTCGTCAACTACTGTTTATATTTTAGCAAGCGAAGAGCCTCGTAGCAAATCGAATCCCATTTTCTGTGTATCACGACGACGGAACCTGAAATTCTTTTGGTCATTGGGATGCGATGGATACAGTGAGGAGGCATAAATGGGTATGCTGGAAGAGATGCTCAGAGAGCGCATGCAGAGGGAAACCAGATCCTATCTGGATCAGCTTTCCCAAAAGGGAGCACGCATCTCGGTAGAGGGGCAGGTGCTCTCCCTCAATCAGATCGCCAGACTGCTGACGATGAATGAGGGCTTTTGTTACATGCCGGATTTTCAAACGGATGAGACGGGAAAACTGGTCGAAATCCGCTTCGACAGAGTCCGATTGCAGTAACAGCAAGGTGATATGCCAAACGGGTCGTACCGGATTGTATAAGATCAGACCCCACGATGCAGCGGTACGACCTTTTTGTATGATTTTCACCCTTTCAGACCGGAACGATTCGAAATGACAAACGGGAGAATCTCTGTTATAATATTTCATTGGATATTATCAGGAGGAATGAGATTTGGATAATTCGAGACGGGCATATAGAAGAAAACGCCGTATGATCCGAAGGCTGCAGCGATTGATTCCTGCGGCGGTGGCTGTTGTGCTGATCGCAATCATTGTTGTCGCCGGAATTAAAACGGGGTTGTTTGAGAGTTTCTTCTATTCTTATGATAAAGCGGATCTCTATCGCTACTTCGGCGCCATTGCGGATGATTCCGCGGTTGTGATCAGGGACGGCGAGATTACGGATGAGCAGATTAAGGTGATTGACGGCTACCTCTATATGGATCTTGCGGAAATCAAAACGCGCTACACGCAGCGTTTCTACTATGATATACATGATGCGGCACTGCTCTATACCACTGCCAACGAAGTGATCAAAGCGCCGGTTGGCGGCAAAAGCTATACGACCGCTTCGCAGACGGTGGATACGCCCTATACGATTTGTGCGGAAAACGGGAAGTCGCTTTGGGTGGCGCTCGACTATGTGGAACAGTATGTCAGTTTCTATTATCAGCTTGCAGGCGGCGGAAGAGAGCCGTATCGCGCGATGCTGTTTTCGGAAGGCGGATCGGTGCAGCGTGCGGAAGTGACGCAGGAGCAGGCGGTTCGGAAGGAAACCGAGAAGAAAAGCGATATCCTGAAAGAATTGAAAGAGGGCGATGCCGTCACCGTGCTGGAGGAAGGCAAGGACTGGACAAAGGTGATGACGGACGATCTCATCATCGGTTTTTACGAGACCAGGTATCTGGACAATTTTCATACGGAACAGCTTCCGTCTCCCGATCCGGTCACAGAGCCGGAATTTCAATACAATCTACGAGAAGATCATGTAGCGCTTGTCTGGGATATGGTGACCAGTCAGGCGGCGAACAACCTGTTTCAGGAGCGAACCGCCGGTATGCGGGGGATCAACACCATTTCGCCGACCTGGTTCTATTTAACGGACAGTGAAGGCAATATGGAGTGCATCGCTTCCCATCAATATGTTGAGAATGCGCATAACAAAGGACTTCAAGTCTGGGGGCTGGTCGAGAACATCACCTATAACAGCAATGTCAACCTCTACGAACTGCTGTCCTATTCGACGAAGAGGGAATTTCTCGTCAATCAGCTGATCTCCTATGCCAAAGAGTATGATTTGGACGGGATCAATATGGATATTGAAACGCTTTCTTCGGAAGCGGGCGACAGTTACACGCAGTTCATTCGCGAATTGTTCATTGCATGCAGACGGAACGATCTGGTTCTGTCGCTTGACGTCTATGTTCCGTCGGCGAGTTCCGCCATGTATAACCGCGAACAACTGGGACTGTTTGTCGATTATATGATTATCATGGGATATGATGAACATTACAGCGGCTCTGCGGAAAGCGGTTCCGTGGCGTCACTGAATTTCGTCGTTGACGGCATCAACAATACGCTCAAAAGCGTTCCGTCCAAGCGTGTGATTAACGCGGTGCCTTTCTATACCAGAATGTGGGTGGAAATTCCGAAATCTGAGGCTGAGATCGCAAAGGAGGCGGATCCCGAGCATTATATCCCGTACAAACTGCAGTCGGAGACCTTGAGCATACCGGAAGCGAAGCAGAGAATTGCCGAGAAAGGCGCGGAAAAGGTCTGGTTGGATGATTGCGGTCAATATTATGCGGAATGGGAAAAAGGCGATCGAAAATATAAGATCTGGCTGGAGGATCAGGAGTCTCTTCTGGCAAAGATTCAGGCAATGAAAAGCCTGAACCTCGGAGGGATTGCCGCATGGCAGCTCGGCTATGCCACGGATGAGGCATGGGAAGCTTTGTCGCAGTATTAGAAGTATGTTATACTCGAATGGAATGAGATAAAATGAACACCCGATATCTTAGTGTAGATCCAAAGCGGATGGATCCGAAGGCGATGAAGGATGCCGGTGCGGTGATTCGAGCCGGCGGGCTGGTTGCGTTTCCGACGGAAACCGTATATGGTCTCGGAGGAGACGCGCTGAATGCGACTGCATCCGGGAAGATTTATGCCGCCAAAGGAAGGCCGTCCGACAACCCGCTGATTGTGCATATTGCGGAATGGAACGCAGTGGACAGGGTTGCCGCGCAGGTGCCGGCATCGGCGAAGATCCTTGCGGATCGGTTCTGGCCGGGTCCCCTGACCATGATTTTTAAAAAGACGGAACTTGTTCCGAGGGAGACGACCGGCGGCTTGGACACGGTGGCGGTCAGAATGCCGAAGCACCCGGTGGCGCTTGCGTTCATTGCGGCAGCAGGCGGTTATGTTGCGGCACCCAGCGCGAACCTCTCGGGCAGACCGAGTCCTACCGACGCAAAACACGTGCTGGAGGATATGGACGGGCGGATCGACATGATCCTGGACGGCGGGGCTTCGGAGATCGGATTGGAGTCTACCATTGTGGATCTTACGGACACCGTGCCGATGATTCTGAGACCCGGCTATATTACGATGGAGATGGTCAGAGCAGCGATCGGGAGTGTCGAATATGACCCCGCAATGTTGCATGCTCTTGCGGGCAGCATCGCGCCGAAAGCGCCCGGGATGAAATACAGGCATTATGCGCCGAAAGGCAGGTTGACGATCATCAGCGGAGAGAGGGAAGCGGTGATCGCCTATATCCGAAGAGAGATCGAAACGCAGCATGAGAACGCGAAGATCGGCGTGATCGCATCCGATGAAACGAAGGACTGTTATGAGGCGGATGTGGTTGCAAGTCTTGGTTCCTTAACGGATGAAGATGCGATCGCAAGACACCTGTACGGCGTACTGCGCGATTTTGATACGAAGAATGTGGAACTGATCTATTCGGAAGAATTCAATGTCGGCAGGATCGGTCAGGCGATTATGAACAGGCTGATCAGGGCGGCGGGACATCATATCATAGAGGTGAAATCAGATGAAAATTGCAATCGGAAGTGATCATGGCGGATTTGAGATGAAGAATGCGGTGATTGCGCATCTGAAGGAACAGGGACATGCAGTCGAGGATTTCGGCTGCTATGAGAATGTCTCCTGCGATTACCCCAAGTACGGTTATGCCGTTGCGCATGCCGTTGCGGACGGGAAAGCGGAGCGCGGCATCGTGATCTGCACCACAGGCATCGGAATTTCCATTTGCGCCAACAAGGTGAAAGGGATCCGCGCCGGACTCTGTTCGGACTGCACGGCGGCTTATCTGACCAGGGCGCACAACAACGCAAATGTGCTCGCAATGGGCGGCGGCATGATCGGTATGAATGTGGCGCTGGATATTGTGGACACCTTCCTTGCCACGGATTTTTCGCAGGAAGAGAAGCATGAAAGGCGTATTTCTCAAATTGAAGAATAAGCATCCATAAACAAATCAGGAGGTGGGCTATGAGCACAGTTGTTATTATGGATCATCCTTTGATCCAGCACAAGATCGGGTACATCAGGAGACTGGACACGGGAACAAAGGATTTCAGACAGACTGTTTCGGAGATTGCAATGCTGATCTGCTATGAAGCGACCAGGAATCTTCCGGTGCAGGATGTGAAAATCACGACGCCGATCTGCGACACCATCGTAAAAGAACTGAAAGGCAGAAAAATGGCGATTGTTCCGATCTTAAGAGCGGGGCTCGGTATGGTTGACGGTATGTTGAACCTGATTCCTGCGGCGAAGGTCGGACACATCGGATTATATAGAGATCCTGAGACGCATAAGCCGGTGGAATACTATTGCAAACTGCCCGCAGACAGTGCGGAAAGAGAAGTTTTCGTCGTGGATCCCATGCTTGCGACCGGCGGTTCCGCAGCGGCTGCGATTCAGATGCTCAAGGACAAAGGCTGCAAGAGAATCCACTTCCTCTGCATCATTGCCGCGCCGGAAGGTCTTGCGGTCTTGCAGGAATCGCATCCCGATGTGGATATTTATATCGGCGCGATGGATGAGAAGTTAAATGAACATGCCTATATCGTACCGGGTTTAGGAGACGCCGGAGATCGGATCTTCGGAACCAAATAAAGGAAGAAAAGGAGACCGCCGATGAGTGATAAGAGACAGGACTATATTACGTGGGATGAGTATTTCATGGGGGTTGCCAAACTGTCCGGACTCCGCAGCAAGGATCCGAGCACACAGGTCGGCGCCTGTATTGTCAGTCCGGATCACAAGATTCTGTCCATGGGATATAACGGTTTCCCCAAAGGATGTTCGGACGATGAATTTCCGTGGTGTCGGGAAGGGAAGCCGTTAGAGAATAAGTACTTCTATGTGACGCACAGCGAACTGAATGCGATTCTGAACTATCGTGGCGGCAGTCTGGACGGCACGACGCTGTATGTATCTCTGTTTCCCTGCAATGAATGCGCGAAAGCAATCATTCAGGCGGGGATCAAGACGATCGTTTACTCTTCCGACAAATATGTCGATTCCGATTCCACGATAGCGTCAAAGCGGATGCTGGATGCAGCGGGGGTGCGCTATTATCAGTATGCCGAGACCAATAGGGAAATTGTACTGAAGCTGTAATTCAAATGAAAAAGGGAAGTCTGTATTACAAGTTGATAGGAACGCTCCTGGTAACTGCACTTCTGGTGCAGCCCTTTTCATGGGAAGTATTTGCGGAAACCACTTCAGAGAAGATCAAAAAGGCAGAAGATTTAAAGAAACAGACGGAAGCGCAGAAAGGGCAGATCGAGCAGAAAAAAGACAGTCTGGAAGATGAAAAGGAACAACTGCAGGGATATTTGAACCGGCTGAACGATGATCTGGAGGAGATCGGAGAGAACCTCGCGCAGATCGAAGAGAAAATCATCGGGAAAGAGGCTGAAATTCAGAAAACACAGACCGAACTTGAGAATGCCAGACAGGAAGAAAAAGATCAGTATCTTCTGATGAAGCGGCGCGTAAAATATATTTATGAAAGAGGAAGTTCCTCGATTCTGGAAACGTTTCTAAGCGCTGCCAGCTATTCCGAATTTCTGAACAAGGCGGAATATGTATCCAAGGTAGAGGAATACGACCGACAGGTATTTGAGCATTTAATCGAGATGCGTAAGAATATCGAGACGCAGGAAGCGACGCTGGAAGCGGAGAAAAAAGAATTGATTACCTTGCAGGAGCAGGTGGCAGCCGAACAGAGCAAGGTGAACGATATGGTAACATCCACTTCGGGTTCCATTGCCGCGGCAAACGGCGCGATCACGGCAGCCAAACTGGAAGAGGCGGCCTATGAAGCGGAACTCAAAGCACAGGAAGAAAATCTTGCCGCACTGAAAAAGCAGTTGGCGGAGGAGCAGGCACTCGCCGCAAGGGCTGCCAAGATGGCATGGCGGAATATTTCCGAAATCACATTTGAAGAGGGAGATAAGGATCTGCTGGCTTGCCTGATCTACTGCGAAGCGGGCGGCGAACCTTACGAAGGACAGGTGGCGGTCGGCGCGGTCGTGATTAACCGAATGCGCAGCGCGGCTTATCCGAATACAATGGTGGGAGTGATCTATCAGAACCGGCAGTTCTCACCGGTTGCGAGCGGACGCCTGGCGACCAGACTGGCGCTTGGCGCCAATTCCGCCTGTTATTCCGCAGCGGAGGAAGCCATGAAAGGATCTACGCCGGTCGGGAATTGTCTCTATTTCAGGACGATCATTCCGGAGATCAACGGTCAGATCATCGGCAACCACGTATTTTATTAGAAACTATTCGAACTGCTCGAGCTTCCGGCAGACAGAGGGGAATTCGTCTCGGTCGATGACTTTGAGAAGGCTGTCCAGTTTGCGGAGCGCTTCCTGTGCGTCGGCAACGGTGATTCGATTCTGCTCCAGCGCGTCTGCGATTTCATCCAGATCCACGACGCGGACTCTGCCGTCGGGATAGACGATGACGTCCGCGAGCAGGTCGGTGAAAATGTAAGTATCGGTTGCGGGGTCATAGGAGTGCCTGATGATATCGCAGTACCAGTAGAGCAGAGAATGATCCGCGCGATAGAATTTGCTGATTTTGTAGCCCTTTTTTAAGAAATAGCAGGAGAATCCATGGTGCAGATCTTTTCGCGGCTTCAACGCCTGCCATCTGGTCACGAGGATCTGTTCGTCCTGATAGAGGATAATGTCGTCTTTCAGCAGGATGCATTCCTCGGGAACGATGCGCTTGCGATATAACTGAGTCTGACTCATAATGCCTCCGATCGGAAATCGTATCAATACTTTTTATTTAGGATACTACATTTTTATAGACCGTTTCAACTGAAAATGATATAGTCATATTATTATAGTTGTTGAGGGTGCTGTATGTGAAAAAGAATCATAATGTTGTGAAAGCGTTGACCATGGTCACACAGTTCGGTCTGAATATGCTGGTGCCGATCTTCCTCTGTACATTCCTGGGGATCGCGCTGGATCGGGCGCTTTCCACGTCGTTTCTTGTGATCATACTTTTCTTCATCGGCGCGCTGGCGGGATTCACCAATATTTTCCGTATGGCAAGGAAAATATACAGCAAGTCCGATCAGGAGCATATTAACTATTATCCGACGGAGAGGAACGGAGAGCCTGAGGATGCTTCGGAATCTATGGAAGGAAAATGAGACGCTGCGGGAGTTGATTTGCGGAATCCTGATTTCCGGCGCTTTCCTGCAGGTATTGCTTGCGTTGGCTTTTCCCCCGCGTCTGTATCGTGCAATCGGTCTGTGGTCGGGGCTTTTATGCGGCTGCCTGATGGCGGTGCATATGGCGAGAAGCCTTGAGATTGCAGTGGAACTGGATGAAAAGAGCGCTGCGGGTTATCTTCGGAAGACGTCCATTCTCCGTTATCTCTGTGTATGCGTGATCCTTGTTGCGGTTGCGCTTTCGGGAATCGGAGATCCGATTTCGTTTGTGTTGGGTACTTTGGGTCTGAAGACGGGCGCATATCTGCAGCCTGTGGTACACAGATTATTACTGAAATTTCGGAAAGAGAATACAAATCAAGACAAGGAGGTGAGTAAAGAGTGAACGCGATTCTGTTAGCGGGTGACGTGGATTTTATGATTAAGGGCTTGTTTTCCTATCGTCTGTTCGGGCAGGAGGTCTGGATTACAACGACGCATGTCTGCACGCTGATTGTCATGCTGATCCTTGTGATTTTTGCGATTGCGGCGAATCGGGCGATTCGGCGGGCACAGGTGGCGGATACGCCGGGTACGTTCCAGAATATTGTTGAATTGATCGTTGAAATGCTGGACGGTATGGTAACCTCGGTCATGGGCAAAAATGCCCTGAAATTCGCGAACTACATCAGCACGATCTTCCTCTTTATTCTGTTGAGCAACATTTCGGGATTGTTGGGGCTCAGACCGCCCACGGCGGACTATGGCGTTACGTTTCCGATGGGTATTATTACCTTTTGCCTGGTTCTGTTCAATAAACTGAAGCATCAGAAATTGAGCGGTTTTCTCAAGGGCTTATGCGATCCGTGGCCGATTTGGGCACCGATCAACATCATCGGCGATGTGGCGGTTCCGATTTCGCTGTCGCTGCGTCTCTTTGCCAACGTATTATCCGGCACTGTAATGATGGCGCTTTATTACGGCCTGCTCCCGATTTTCGTTAAGATCGGCATCCCGTCGGCGCTGCATGTTTACTTCGATCTGTTTGCGGGTGCGATTCAGGCGTATGTCTTCTGTATGCTGACGATGACGTATATTACGGATGCAATCGGCGATTCATAACTTGGTATAATCATGGCAATAAGGCCTTGAATATAGAATATCACACATTAACAGGAGGAATCTTTCATGAACATTAATGGACAGGACTTTATTTTAGGTTGTTCTGCAATCGGTGCAGGGCTTGCGCTGATCGCAGGTATCGGTCCCGGTGTAGGTCAGGGTATTGCCGCCGGTCATGCCGCATCGGCAGTGGGACGGAATCCCGGCGCGAAGTCGGACGTTACTTCCACCATGCTTCTCGGTCAGGCCGTTGCCGAGACAACGGGTCTTTATGGTCTGCTGGTTGCAATGCTGCTCTTATTCGTTAGACCTCTTGATATTTACAAATAGAAGTAGTGAAGACGTGATAAGAGGAAGGAGGCTTACGAGTTGGAACAGATGATAAATTCGGTATTGCTGGCATCAGATGGAACCATGGAGCGTTTGTTTGATCTTGACGTACAATTGCTGCACGATTCCGTTTTGACTGCGCTTGCCCTGTTTATTTTGTTCCTCGTAATGTCATATCTGCTGTTCAATCCTGTCAGGGATATGCTGAAGAAGAGACAGGAGAAGATTCAGGGAGACATTGCCGCCGCCGGCAAGGACAAAGAAACTGCCACGGCGCTGAAGGAAGAGTATGATTCCAAATTGAAGCAGGTTGATGCGGAGGTTGATGAGATCCTCGCGGAAGCCAGAAAAAAGGCGATCGCCAACGAGAACAAAATTGTTGCGGAGGCAAAAGAGGAAGCCGGCAGAATCATACAACAGGCAAGAAATGAGGCGGAACTCGAAAAACAGAGGGCTGCAGATGATATGAAGAAGGAAATGATCCGGATCGCATCACTGATGGCCGGAAAGGTGGTCAGTGCGTCCATCGACACAACGATTCAGGATGCTTTGGTCGAGGAAACGCTGAATGAAGTAGGTGGAGACGTATGGCGAAGTTAGTATCAAAAACCTATGGCGACGCCCTGTTTGAACTGGCACAGGAAGAGAACAAGGTCGACACTCTGTTTGAGGAAGTGGAAGCGCTGAAAACGATACTTTCGGAGAATCCGGACTTCAGCAAGCTGATGAACCACCCCAAAGTGGATAAGGAAGAGAAGGAAGCGGTTGCGGAAGCGATTTTCAGAAATCGTATGTCCGACGAGTTGACGGGCTTCCTCAAAATCATCATTGCAAATCGTCGATATGCGGATATGATCGATGTCTTGGATCATTTTATTGCAAGGGTGAAGGAATATCATCGGATCGGTTTGGCTTATGTCTTAACGCCGCTTCCGCTGACCGATACACAGAAAGCGTCTGTGGAACGGAAATTGCTGGAGAGCACGGACTATGAGACGATGGAAATGAACTATTCCATAGATCCGTCTTTGATCGGCGGCATGGTTATTCGAATCGGAGACAAGGTTGTCGATTCCAGCGTCAGATCTAAACTGGAGAAACTGACCAAGGAATTGCAGAGCATTCAGCTGGCCCGCTGTTAAAGGGCGAAGAATAAGGAAAGGTGCAAAAGATCAATGAATTTAAGGCCGGAAGAAATCAGTTCTGTTATTAAAGAGCAGATCAAGAGATATGCCGGTGCACTGGAAGTATCGGAAGTCGGTACGGTGATCCAGGTTGCAGACGGTATTGCACGTGTTCACGGACTGGAAAATGCCATGCAGGGTGAATTGCTTGCATTCCCCGGAGACGTCTATGGCATGGTCATGAACCTGGAGGAGGATAATGTCGGCGCCGTACTGCTTGGCACGGATCGCAATATCAACGAAGGAGACACGGTCAAGACAACGGGAAGAGTCGTTGAGGTTCCTGTCGGCGACGCGATGCTCGGACGTGTTGTGAATGCGCTCGGACAGCCGATTGACGGAAAGGGCCCGATTCAGACCGATAAGTTCCGTCAGATCGAACGTGTGGCTTCGGGCGTCATCACCAGGAAATCCGTAGATACGCCGCTGCAGACAGGTATCAAAGCGATCGATTCCATGATTCCGATCGGCAGAGGTCAGCGTGAGTTGATCATCGGTGACAGACAGACGGGGAAAACCGCAATTGCGATTGACACCATTATCAATCAGAAGGGTCAGAACGTAAAATGCATTTACGTTGCAATCGGACAGAAGTCTTCAACGGTTGCATCGATCGTGAAAACATTGGAAGAACACGGCGCTATGGCTTACTCGATGGTGGTTGCTTCCACTGCGAGCGAACTGGCTCCGCTGCAATATATCGCGCCCTATGCGGGTTGTGCAATCGGAGAAGAGTGGATGGAGAACGGAGAAGACGTTCTCGTCATTTATGACGATTTGAGTAAGCATGCTACCGCATATCGAACCCTTTCCCTGCTGTTGAGACGTCCGCCCGGACGTGAGGCCTATCCCGGAGACGTATTCTACCTGCATTCGAGACTGCTGGAAAGAGCCGCCAGAATGAGCGAGGAATACGGCGGCGGTTCCCTGACCGCACTTCCGATCATCGAGACGCAGGCGGGCGATGTGTCTGCTTATATTCCGACCAACGTCATTTCCATTACGGACGGACAGATCTATCTGGAAACGGAAATGTTCAACTCGGGCTTCAGACCGGCAATCAATGCCGGACTCTCCGTATCCAGAGTGGGAGGCGCTGCGCAGATCAAAGCAATGAAGAAAATTGCCGCGCCGATCCGTACGGAACTTGCCCAATACAGAGAACTTGCCGCTTTTGCGCAGTTCGGCTCCGAACTGGACGCCGATACCAAGGAAAAACTGGCGCAGGGCGAAAGAATCAGAGAGGTTCTCAAACAGCCCCAGTATCAGCCGATGCCGGTTGAATTCCAGGTAATCATGATTTATGTGGTAACCGGAAAATATCTCTTAAATATGGATGTTGAGAAGGTTACGAGATTCGAAACGGAATTCTTCGAGTATATCAAGACCAAATATCCGGAACTTCTCGCGGCAATCCGCGACAGCGGAGAAATTTCCGAGGAAACCGATCGCAAGTTGAAGCAGGCGATTGAAAACTTTCAGTCAGTTTTTAAGTAAGAGGTGATCGTATATGCCTTCCATGAGAGATATTAAGCGGCGCAAGATCAGTATACAGAGCACACAGCAGATTACCAAGGCAATGAAGCTCGTATCAACGGTGAAGTTGCAGCGTGCAAAATCCAAAGCCGAGAAGTCGCAGGCTTATTTCCAGTGCATGCATCAAACGGTAATGAATATGCTGGAAAAGTCCGGCTATATGGATCATCCGTATATGAAGCCGAATGCGTCGGAGAAAAAGGCGGTAATCGCAATTACCTCCAACAGAGGTCTGGCGGGCGGCTATAATTCCAATATTGTGAAGCTTGTGATGGCACAGGAATGGAAAAAGGATCAGGTTGTCGTCTATGCGATCGGTAAGAAAGGTCGTGATGTGTTAAAGAGACGCGGTTATCAGGTCATTGAGGATGATTCCGAAATGATCAACGAGCCCTTGTATTCGGATGCGCAGATGCTGGCGGATACGCTGCTGCGTGCCTACGCCGATGAAGAGATCGGCGAGATCTATCTTGCATACACGCATTTTAAGAATACGGTCAGTCATGTGCCGACCCTGCTCAAACTGCTCCCCGCCAATCCGGAAGCGCAGGTTAGCGAAAACGGAACGGCAATCGAGAAATCTGCGCAGGACAAGGTGCTAATGAATTATGAACCGGAAGAGACGGAAGCGCTGAATATGATCATTCCGAAATATGTAACCAGTCTGATTTACGGTGCGCTGGTGGAAGCGGTTGCCAGCGAAAACGGCGCAAGAATGCAGGCGATGGATTCCGCTACCAGCAATGCGGAAGACATGATCAGCAGCCTTTCGCTCCAGTACAACAGAGCGCGTCAAGGTCATATTACGCAGGAATTAACGGAGATTATCGGCGGTGCCGATGCATTGAGCAGTTAATTGCGCAAGAATAAATAAAAGGAGAAACAACAGTGGCAGATAAAAATGTTGGTAAAATCACCCAGATCATCGGTGCTGTTCTGGACGTAAAGTTTTCAGAGGGAAATCTTCCGGAGATTAACGAAGCGATCAGCGTTTTGCGAAAAGACGGAACAAGATTGGTCGTCGAAGTGGCGCAGCATCTTGGGGATGATACGGTCAGATGTATTGCCATGGGACCGACGGACGGAATGGTCAGAGGAATGGAAGCGGTTGCGACCGGAGCGCCGATTTCCGTACCGGTCGGTGAGAATACGCTGGGTCGTATTTTCAATGTATTGGGAGATCCCATTGATAACAAACCCGCACCGGAAGGTGTGGAATATTTCCCGATCCACAGAAAGGCACCCGCTTTTGAGGAACAGTCCACGCAGGCGGAACTGCTTGAAACGGGAATCAAGGTAGTTGATTTGCTCTGTCCCTATCAGAAAGGCGGTAAGATCGGGCTGTTTGGCGGCGCAGGCGTCGGCAAGACGGTTCTGATTCAGGAACTGATTCGTAATATTGCAACAGAGCACGGCGGATATTCGGTGTTTACCGGTGTCGGCGAACGTACCCGTGAAGGGAACGACCTCTATCATGAAATGAGCGACTCGGGCGTTATCGACAAGACCACCATGGTGTTCGGTCAGATGAACGAGCCCCCCGGAGCGAGAATGAGGGTCGGTCTTTCCGGTCTTACCATGGCGGAATACTTCCGTGATCAGGGCGGTAAGGACGTGCTGCTGTTCATTGATAATATCTTTCGTTTCACACAGGCGGGTTCAGAGGTTTCCGCATTGCTCGGTCGTATGCCGTCGGCAGTTGGTTATCAGCCCACGCTGCAGACGGAGATGGGTGCGCTTCAGGAGCGCATTACCTCAACCAAGAACGGTTCCATCACTTCCGTACAGGCGGTCTATGTGCCTGCGGACGACTTGACCGATCCCGCACCGGCAACCACGTTTGCGCATCTGGATGCGACGACGGTTCTGTCAAGATCGATTGTGGAACTCGGCATTTATCCTGCCGTGGATCCTCTCGATTCCACCTCCAGAATCCTGGATCCCAGAATCGTCGGCGAGGAACACTATCAGGTTGCCAGAGGCGTGCAGGAGATTCTTCAGAAATTCAAAGAGTTACAGGATATCATCGCCATCCTCGGTATGGATGAACTGTCCGAGGAAGACAAGGTTACCGTATCCCGTGCAAGAAAGGTACAGAGATTCCTGTCTCAGCCCTTCTTCGTTGCAGACCAGTTTACCGGACTGAAAGGAAGGTATGTGCCGCTCGCCGAGACCATTCAGGGCTTCAAGGAAATTCTGGAAGGAAAGCATGATGACGTTCCGGAGAGTTACTTCTTAAACTGCGGCGGTATCGATGATGTTCTTGCAAAAATGAAATAGCAGCCCGTCATAAGGAGTCAGGTAATGGCAGATAATGCGTTCAAGTTAAAAATCGTATCCCCGAACCGTACATTCTATGAGGGAGAAGCAGTGATGCTCGAATGTAGGACAACGGAAGGGGAAATAGGAGTTCTGAAAAATCATATCCCGCTGACTGCGGTGCTTGCACCGGGTGTTGCAAAGATCAGAGAGGCGAACGGAGAACTGAAAGTGGCACTGATCAGCGGCTTCGTTGAGGTGCTGCAGGATCAGGTTACGATTCTTGCAGAGATTGCGGAGTGGCCGGATGAAATTGACGTCCATCGTGCCGAGGAAGCGCGGATTCGCGCGGAACGAAGACTTGCCGAGAAAGCGGCGGGCGTAAATCTCGCGAGGGCATCGCTGGCGCTGCAACGTTCCATTGCAAGGATCGAAGCGGCCAAAAAATAAACCCGATCAGAATTGTAAAGTGCAGCATCCATCGGATGTTGCACTTTTCTTTTATAGGAGAGTCTGATAAAATAGGGTCGATAAAGGGCAGGATATGAAGCAGAAAATACTGAAATCTCTGATCAAGATTGTCACGTTCCTGGTTACGTTTGTCGGTGCGGTGTTGATTTCCGATCGCTATTTGAATCTCGGGAATACGGATATGACTACCGACATGGGCGTTGCAACACTTCCGATCGTCTATCTGAATGTCAATGACGAATATATCAACCCCCTGCATGGCTACACAATGGACATGGAGGGGAGTTATTTGCGTGGCGTCATAACCCCTCTAAAGGCGAATCGTGAAATCGAAATCCTGATCGATACCTACGGCGCCGTGATCGGTAAAGTGGGATTTGAAGTCCGAAGTAAGGATATGCAGCGGTTAATCGAGGATACGGTCGTCGAGGGCTATTCCTACGAAGAAAGCATGATCACCGCAACGATACCGATCAAAAACCTGATCGAGGCGGAAAAGGAATACATGTTGGTGATCAAACTGACCGCCGGTTCCGGAAATGTGATCAAATACTATACGCGGATCATCAACAAGCCGGAACTGTATCTTACGGAAAAGATGCAGTTTGTCAGGGATTTTTCCGCGAAAACTTTGGATAAAGAAGCCGCCAGAGAACTCAGGAAATATATGGAGACCAACGCCGAGGGAGACAATTCCAGTTACGGCTATGTGGATATTCATTCCAATTTCAAGCAGTTGACCTGGGGCGACTTACAGCCGATCGTATCGTCCGAAAAGGAATTGTGGCTGCTGGAAGTGGATTCCCTGAATGCGTGCATCGAACTAACTTACAGGGTCTTCATCAAAAACGAATCCTATAATGTCAGGGAATATTTTCGGATCAAGCGCGGTTCCGACAGGATTTATCTGATGGAATATGAGCGCCGTATGAATCAGGTCTTTGATGAAGATAAAGAGATTTTGGTGAACGGCAAGATTTTGCACGGAATTCTGAATGAAAAATTACAATGGAAAGAAAATGAAATCGGAAACATCTATTGCTTTGTCCAGGAAAATGCGCTCTATTCATTTAACGCGGTGAACAATACGCTTGCGAAAGTGTTTTCTTTCTATGACAAAGACAACAACGATATCAGAACCAGATTTAAGGAGCATGGAATCAAAATCATGTCGGTGGATGACGGCGGAGATATTACGTTTCTGGTCTACGGCTATATGAACCGCGGTCTGCATGAGGGTGAAGTCGGTGCCTGTATTTATCAATACGACGCTGCCGTCAATACAGTGGAAGAGGAATTGTTCCTGCCGTACACGAAATCCTACCAGATGCTGAAACAGGAAGTGGAAGCGCTGGGATATGTGAATTCCAAAAACATGTTTTTCATCCTGCTGGACGGAAGCGTCTACAGAATCAACGTGGACAC
>CAZNCH010000020.1:0-30598 GCA_964571555.1 uncultured Lachnospiraceae bacterium
GCTCTTCCTGACATTTCACAAGGAATACGGGCTGCCGTTGTCGCAGATTACGTTATTGATTACTTTTAACTTCGGGGTTCAGTTGTGTGTGGATCTGTTCTCGCCGCGTGTCATTGACAGAATCGGGTACCGCGCGGGCATGTTGATTTCCAATGCCATGTCGGCGGCGGGGTTCGTGCTGCTGACGATCCTTCCGACCGTCATGCGGGAGCCGTTTCACGGGATTCTGATTGCAGTTATGGTCTATGCCATCGGCGGCGGGCTGCAAGAGGTGCTGGTGAGTCCGATCGTAGAGGCGTGTCCGACGGAAAACAAAGAAACGGCGATGAGTTTGCTGCACTCGTTTTACTGCTGGGGACATGTCGGTGTGGTGCTGATCTCTTCTCTGTTCTTTCGCTTCGTGGGAATTGAGCATTGGCGGATCCTGGCGCTGCTATGGTGTATTGTGCCGGCGATCGATTTTGTGCTGTTTACGCAGGTGCCGATTGCCTCGGTCATCGAAGAGGGAGAACGGGGGCTGACCTGGAAGGAACTTGCCGGAAAGCGGTTATTCTGGATGATCCTGATTATGATGATTTGCGCGGGCGCATCGGAGCAGGCGGTCAGCCAGTGGGCGTCCACCTTTGCGGAACAGGGACTTGGCGTATCCAAGACGCTTGGCGACTTGATGGGACCGATGTTCTTCGCTGTCTGTATGGGTACTTCACGAACGATCTATGGGAAAATGGGAGAAAAGTTGGATCTGCATAAATTTATGGTGTTCTCCACCATGCTTTGCGTTGCTTCCTATTTGCTGATCGCCTTCGTGCCGAGTCCGCTTCTGGCGTTGATCGGCTGTGGCATCTGTGGTTTCTCCGTCGGAATCTTCTGGCCGGGCACGTTCAGCATGGCTGCATCCGGCATACGCAACGGCGGCACGCTGATGTTCGCGCTTCTCGCGCTTGCAGGAGACATCGGCTGCGCCGGTGGTCCGACCTTTGCCGGTGAAATGGCGAATCTCTTCGGGAATCATATCAGGGCGGGGATCGGAATTGCAATGATCTTCCCCGTGTTGCTGGGTCTTCTGCTGCTTACCGGTTTCAGAGGGAAGCGTGAGGAAGCCAAAGCGCACGGGTAGACCAACGGATCAATCAACAGGAGGAGACTATGCTCAGTGAATTAAACAGCGTACCAATGTATCTGATCTGCGGCGGCATTGTCGCGTTTGTCGCCGTGATCTGTGTGATTTTCATGATTCGATCTTATCAAACGGGGCTTGCCATCGGTATGGATCCGCAGAAATTAAAAAGTACGATTACGTCCAGTCTGACTTTTTCGGTGCTGCCGAGTGTCGGAATCCTGCTTGGCGTGATTGCGCTTTCGGGTTCCCTCGGAACGCCGTGGCCGTGGCTGCGGCTGTCTGTGATCGGTGCGCTTCATTACGAGACGCAGGTTGCGCAGGCGGCTTCGGAACAGGCGGGGATCGGATCGCTCTCCGCAGAGCACATGACGCCGCAGGCGTTTGCGACGATTGCGCTTCTGATGAGTCTCTGCATTATGTGGGGGATGGTTCTGTCCATTCTTTTCAATCGGCGTTATCTGGATCGGGTGCATCAGAAGAACGGCACGGAGCAGACGACCGTTTCCGGCAAAGAGGGCTTCGGAGATGTTGCGATGTCGGCAATGTTCATCGGTCTGGTCAGCGCCTATCTCGGAAGTTATATCGGCTCTCTGGTTTCAGGAAACGGCTTGTTTACGTTTTCCGGTGATATCACGCCGATGGTTGTCAGTATCGTTTCGGCGCTGGTGATGTTCGGTTTTACCTACCTTGCGCAGAAGAAACGGTTGGGATTTCTTGAGAACTTTTCGATTGCCGGCAGCATGCTCATCGGCATGATCGCGGCGATTTTTATCTGAATGCGCTTCGCATGCTGTCGGAGCGGAAGACAACTTCGGAGAACGAATGGAGAGACATGACATGGAGAAAAAAGAAACTTTGGAATACAGGGAAACTGTTGCGACTTATCAGAGGGGCACACAGGTCCTCGGACGGATTTTCAGTGCAATCGTGCTGGTGATGCTGCTCGGAGCGCCGTTTCTGATCGGGAAGTACCTCGGCGCAATGCCTGAGTTGTCTGCCATTGCAAAAGGCTTTGTTTCCGTCGGACTCGTGTGGACGGTGTCCAGTTTTGTGGAGTTCCTTGTATATACGCCGATGCTTGGCGCCGGCGGCGGTTACCTTGCCTTTATCACGGGGAACCTGATCAACATGAAGATTCCCTGTGCCATGAACGCCAGAGAAATCGCGGGAACAAAGAGCGGAACCCCGGAGAATGAGATCGTTTCGACCTTATCGATTGCCACCTCGAGTCTGGTGACGATTGTTGTGTTGGCGCTCGGCGTTCTGCTGCTGGTTCCCTTGCAGCCGATTCTGCAAAGCGAACTGCTGCAGCCGGCGTTTGCGAATGTGGTGCCCGCGCTGTTCGGGGCAATGGCATATCAGTATTATCGGAAGAATATCAGGTTGGCGCTGGTGCCCTTACTCTTTATGGCGGTAATCTTCATTTTGATTCCGGCGCTCACCTCGCAGACCAGTCTGATGATCCTGCCTTCAGGCGCGTTGACCATTGGACTGGCATATTTCTTATGGAAGAAAGGAAAGGCAACGTTATGACCGTTTCGATTCTGCTTTGGTCCTTGCTCGGTCTGTTTGCACTTCTGCTCTCTCTTGTGCTGGTCGCATTTCTGCGCACTGTCTTTTTGCCGCGGAAAACCTCCGATTACCTTGCGCCGCCCGCCGATGCGCGTGCCGAAGCTTACGCAAAGACGCTTTCGCGCATGGTGCGCTACGAGACGGTTTCCGTGGCGGAGCAGAACGATGCGGAGAAGTTCCGCGGTTTCCATCAACTGCTGTGTGAACTGTTTCCGTCGGTACATGCGAATCTCGAGAAGATAGAAATCGACGGAAATCTGTTATTCCATTGGAAAGGGAGATCCTCTGCGAAACCGCTGGTACTGATGAGTCATCAGGATGTGGTGCCCGCGGAGGGAGAGTGGATCTATCCGCCGTTTTCCGGTAAGATTGCGGACGGAAAGGTCTGGGGACGCGGAAGCGCCGACACGAAATGTTCGTTGTTCGCCCTTCTGCAAGCCACGGAAGAACTGCTGGCGGAAGGTTTCGTTCCGCAGCAGGACATTTATCTGTCCTCTTCCTGCACGGAAGAGTGGGCGGGAGACGGTTGTCCGAAACTGGTCGCAGAGTTGGAGAGACGCAAGGTGAAACCTTATCTGGTCTGCGATGAGGGCGGCGGGATCATCAGCGAACCGATTGGCGGTATCCGCGGAAACTATGCAATGGTGGGCGTGTTCGAGAAAGGAAAAGCGGACGTGCTGTTCCGTGCCGTCTCGGGCGGCGGGCATGCGAGCGCACCGGCAGCGGGTTCTCCGATTGCACGACTGGCAGCGTTTGTGAATGAAACGGAAACGAGAAATCCGTTCCGGAAGAAAATGCCGCAGGAAGCGGCAGCGATGTTTGCTTCCCTTGCGCCGTTTGCATCCTCTTTCCCGTTACGGCTGCTTTTCGGGAACCTCTGGCTGTTCCGTCCGTTGCTGGTCGCTGTACTTCCGCGCATTTCAGCGCAGGCGGGCGCGATGCTGCAGACAACGATCGCCTTTACCATGCAGTCGGGTTCCGATGCATTCAATGTGCTCCCGCAGGAAGCGACGCTTGGCGCCAATCTGCGCTTCATTCCGCATCAGGGGATGGAGAAAAGTCTTGCGATCCTTCAGAAGAAAGCGAAGAAGCATGGCCTTACCATGGAGATTCAACATGCGAACGATTTCACGCAGCCCGTGGACATTCACGGTGCGGCTTACGCCTTTGTGCAGGAGACGATTGAGAAAACTTTTCCGGGAATTGCGGGCAGTCCTTATATCATGACCGGTGCGACCGACGCGCAGTATTATCAGCGGATCTGCGACAACTGTATGCGCTTTGCACCGGTGATCTACGGACCGGAGCAGATGAAGGGCATGCACGGTCTGAATGAAAATATCGAATACAACTGTCTGCCGGGCGCGGTATCCTTTTATCGGAACCTGATACGTGACCACAGATGAACGGGGCAAAGGAAAATGAGAGAATGAGCGGTGCAATTTTGAATCAGTTTGCAAGAACGCAGTTGCTCCTGGGCGAAGAGAGTATGGAAAAACTGTCGAAGAAAAGGGTGGCGGTGTTCGGCATCGGCGGCGTGGGCGGCTATGTTTGTGAGGCGCTGGTGCGAAGCGGCGTCGGCGCGTTTGACTTAATCGATAACGATACGGTTTGCCTTACCAACCTGAATCGGCAAATCATTGCGACAAGGGAAACGATCGGGAAAGACAAAGTCGATGTGATGCGGGATCGGATGCGCTCGATTCATCCGGAAGTAAAAATCACCGTTCATAAATGTTTCTTTCTGCCGGAAAATGCGGATACGTTTCCTTTTGCCGATTATGACTATGTTGTCGATGCGGTGGATACGGTAACGGCAAAGATTGCGCTGATTCTATGCGCGCAGAAGGCAAAGGTTCCCGTGATCAGTGCGATGGGAGCCGGAAATAAGCTCGACGCCGGCAGATTTAAGGTTGCGGATCTCTATGAGACGAAGGTCTGTCCGCTTGCCAGAATCATGCGTCGCGAATTGAAGAAGCGGGGCGTTGACGCCCTGAAGGTCGTCTATTCCGATGAGCAGCCGGTCAGACCGACAGGAGATGGAATGGCAGGCGCGCCCGAAATGATTTCGACGGGTACGGAACAAGGATGCGTCAGGCGAAAGGACGTTCCGGGCAGCGTTGCCTTTGTTCCGGCGGCGGCGGGGCTGCTGATTGCGGGCGAGGTCGTGAAAGATCTGATTGCGAAATGATGCACAGGAATCTGAAGAGAGTGAAGAAACACAGGATCACCGAACTGACACAATACACAGTGCTTGGAAAGGAGCAAACGAAATGAACGAGAATCTGAAGAAGAGAAATGCACTGCTGGCGCAGAAGACGATCAAAGGGCTTGCATCGAGAAATATGACGGGATATTATGCAAAAGACCGGGAGGAGGCACTGCAGATCGCGTTGTCGCTTATTCCGGAGGGCGCTGCGGTGGCGATGGGAGGTGCAATGAGCGCGCATGAGATCGGACTTGTTGACGCGCTGCAGGATGAGAAATATCGGTTCCTTGATCGTGATCAGGCTGCGGATCGGCGTGCCGCCATGCTTGCGGCTTATGATGCGGATGTGTTCTTATCCGGCGCGAATGCGATGACGGATGACGGCGTGCTTGTCAACATCGACGGCAATGCCAATCGGGTTTCGGCAATTGCACAGGGTCCGAAAAAAGTAATTTTCATTGTGGGGTTGAACAAGGTATGCAGCGATGTGGACGCGGCGATGAAGCGTGCGCGCAATGTGGCTGCGCCGGCGAACGTGCAGCGGTTCGGTTTGTCGACGCCATGTGCGAATACGGGAACATGCTATAACTGCAAGTCGCCGGATACGATCTGCTGTCAGATTCTGGTGACACGCTATTCCAGACATACGGATCGGATCCACGTCATTCTGGTCAATGAGAGTCTGGGTTTTTAAAGGATCGATCGGACTGTAAGAGCCGATGAAAGGGGGAAGTGAAATGTATTTTGCAATACCGATGATAGTGACGGTGGCGTTGTTTCTCGAGGCGGAACGACGGAAGAAATGGGTCATGGCAGTGCTCATGAAGGGCCTGTCGTCCCTGCTGTTTGTGCTGGTTGGAGTGATGGGATATCTGGCTACGCCGGATCCCTGGTTCGCCCGTTTGGTTCTGATCGGTCTGATTTGCGGCATGGTTGGTGATATTCTGCTGAATCTGCGCTATCTGTCGGCGCAGTACGGGCAGAAAATTTTCATTCTGGGAATATTGATCTTCCTGGCGGGCCATGTGATGTACCTGATCGCGCTGTGTTCTTATTCTGAAAACGTGTGGATTGCGGCGGTACTGGGCATTATAGCGACCGCGGTGATTCTAAAACTGCTGTTTTCGGTCATTACAGCCGAAAAGAAGATGAAGGTTTTCGGCGTGTTCTACATCGGTGCGGTTGTACTGATGACAGCAGTGGCAATCGGGAATCTGATCGCGGTGCAGAAGATCGGACGGCTGTTGTTTTCCGTGGGCGCGATCATGTTTACGCTTTCCGATATCGTAATGATTGCGAATACGTTTCAAAAGAGCGAGATCCGACATTCGATGCGGGTGACGAATATCGTCATGTATTATGTCGGACAGATACTGCTTGCGGCGAGCCTGTTTCTGGAATATTGACGGGCAAGACGCATTTCGAATATCGCATTCCGATTGCTGATTGGGAAAGGGGGATAATGAAAGCCTCCGAAACAGGCAAGAACATGGATAGGCAAATGAAGCGACAGGCAAGGATCTTTGTTTTCCTCTGTTCGATCGTCATTCCGTGGCTGCTCAGACCGTTCCGCTTACAGTTTGATCCGTTTCCGCTGCCTGAGGGCGGCAATCTCATTATTGCGAACCATGTCACGGTCTATGATCAATTCTTTCTGATTCACTATTTTAAAAGGCATATGATCCATTTCGTGGCAGGTGAGAATTTCTTCCGAAATCGCTTCTTGCGGTGGATCGCGGTGAGTGTTTTCGGTCTCATTGTGCATACGCGCGGGGTCAGTTCTCTGCGCACGGTGAAGGAGATGAGAAAGCGACTGAAGGCGGGCGCGAATGTGATGATCTTCCCGGAGGGAACGACATCTTTTGACGGCGCGACAAAGCCGATGGATCCGTCCATCGGTAAGTTGGCAAAGGGCAGCGGAGCGAATCTCGTGATCGTTCGGATCGCAGGCGGGTACCTGTCGCGACCGCGCTGGGGGCAGTCGATCCGAACAGGGGAAGTACGACTGTCGGCGAAGGCAATTGCGAAGGAAGCGCTTGCGCAGATGTCGCCGCAGGAGATTACCGCTGCCATCAATGAATACGGAAGGACGGATGCTTATGAGGAACAGGAAGCGCGACCCGTGAAGTTTATCGGAAAGCACCGCTGTCTCGGGCTGGAGAGTTGTCTTTATGAATGCCCAAAATGCAGACAGATCGGAGGTCTGAAATCAACGGATACGGATCTTTTCTGCGACTGCGAATGGCGGTTGCGATACGACGAATACGGTTATCTGACGGAAGTCGCAAAGGATGGCTCCAACCTTGCAGGGGATGCGGCGCAAGAGAAAGAGAGACATCGTATCACGGAATATACGAGCGCGCAGAAAGCGCATCTGAAAGAATTGCTGGCGGAGTTGCACGCTTCCGGAGAGACGAAACTTCTGTTTACGGATACGGTGCGGGTTTCGAAACTTTATGACGACGCTCGCACAGAGAAACTGGGAACGGTGAAACTGTCTGTCTATAGCGACCGTGTGGAATATGAACCGGCGGGGAAGAAGGGGGCACAGGTTCAAACAGGCGCAATTGCGCTTTCCGAGGCGGATTATTTGTTTGTCTACTTGAGAAATACCGTCAACTGCGGCTTTGACGGCAGGAAATACGGATACGAGATCACGGGAGATTTTTCCTTTAACGCATTAAAATACAGAGACCTTTTCGAACTCATCAGGGCAGAAAACTAAAGAAACGAGGAACCTATATGGATTTTTCGGCGAATAACACAACAGTTTGGAATCCTGTCATTCAGTTATGCATTATCGCGATTTTTATTCTGGGTGCAAATATCATTCGGAGAAAGGTACCGTTGATTCGGAAGAGCCTGATGCCGACGGCGGTACTTGCGGGCTTTCTGCTTCTGGCGGTACGGCTGACCGGCATCTTGAGGGTGGACGTCAACTTTCTGGAAGCGCTGACCTATCATTTTATTGCGATCGGTTTCATTGCGCTTTCGCTGCGGGTGCCGCGGTTGCGGGAAGATCGTGCGAATCATCATACGGGATTAAAGAGCGGCGCGATTATTGTCTCCACCTATCTGATTCAGGCGATTGTCGGGATTGCGGTGGCAACCGGCTTGAGTCATACCCTGCTTCCCGATTTGTTCAAACCCTCCGGGCTGCTTCTTGCGCTCGGTTTCGGGCAGGGTCCGGGACAGGCGAATAATACAGGCTCGATGTATGAAACGTCCTGGGGGTTTGCCGGCGGTCGGAGTTTCGGTTTGAGCCTTGCTGCGGCGGGGTATGTTTGCGCCTGCGTGGTGGGAGTGATTGCACTGAATATTCTCTATCGCAGGAAGAAGTTTCATCGTGTGAACCATGATGAATTGTCCGGTTCGATCACTGTGGATATGTTCCAGTCGGAGTCGGAGATTCCGATTTCCGAGTCTGTCGATCGTTTTTCGATTCAGGTTGCGCTGGTGATCAGCATTTATCTGGTGACTTACCTTGCGACGAAATTTCTGACCGGAATGCTGAGCGCTTATGCGCCGGGGATCGGTGCGACGATCAACGGCGTTCTCTGGGGATTTAATTTTATCATCGGTTCCGCGTTTGCCTCCGTTGCAAGGGCAATTCTTGCCGGACTCAATAAACGAGGCATTGTGAAGCACCAATATCAGAACCATTATCTGCTCTCAAGAATCTCCGGCGCGGCGTTCGACATCATGATCGTAGCCGGTATCGGCTCTATCAAGCCTGCGGATATCAAGGGGCTCTGGTTGCCGTTCGTTCTGATGGCGCTTCTCGGCGCTGCGATTACTTATCTGCACTTGGCCTTTGTGTGCAAAAGGGTGTACGGTGATTATTATTACGAGGGTTTTATTTCCATGTACGGCATGCTGACGGGGACGATCAGTTCCGGTATTCTGCTTCTGCGCGAGATCGATCCGGATATGAAGACGCCCGCAGCGAACAACCTTGTCATCGGATCGAGCTTTGCGATTCTGCTCGGTGCGCCGATGCTTGCTTTTATCGGAATTGCGCCGAAGTCGGATCTGATCCTGCTTCTTGTTTTCGTTTGCTGTATTGCCTATTATGCGGCGCTTCTGTTTGTAGCAATGCGGAAACGCAGAGATCAAAAGGCTTCCGAAAACAGAGCATGAAAATGCCGGACTCCCTGTGGAGGCGAGAGTCCGGCGAAGAATATGAATCAACGGTGCGGATCAAGCGATATAACTTGCCATCAGGAAGGCGTCGGCGGGACGTAAGAAGAAAAGTTCAATTTCTTTGATCGTCCCGTCTGCATAGGTTGCCGCCATGAGCCCTAAGTTCTCACGCTGCTTTTCGTCAAGCAGTGTGATGTGCGCTCCGTCCTTGGCAACAATTTCAATGCCGCCTTCACATTTGGAGAGTCTATTGAAGAATTTGGATGCGTCTTTAATGTTATAAAATTTCATATCAGTACCTCCTTTTCAATTCGGAAATCATTGACCGATTCCTTTAGGAAATCCCTTCTTTCTAATAATATTATGCTATGTAGGAGAGCGAGATACAATGGGAGTTTTGGACGAAAAATATAAATATTTGTCGTAAAATGATAGACGAAAATCAAACGATTTTCGATATAATTATAAAAATATGGACTAAATTGGAACGATATGTTAGACTGATGTCATGATATTGACAGATTTGTTCGTTTCCGATGAAAATCGAATGGAGCTGCTTCCAACTGCGCCCGGAGACCTTTCTTGCCTTTGTAAATTCGTGGATCTTGTGAAGTATATCGGGAAAAGCGTGCCCTGGCACTGGCATCATCATTTTGAGATCAATTATGTGGTGCACGGGGAATCGGCGAAGATCGTTGCCGACAAGCAATATAATTTGAGACAAGGGGAAGCGGTTTTCGTGAACTCTAATACGCTGCACTCGGTACCTCCGGTACCGGAGGGTGAGTTGCCGCTGCAATATTATACGATTTTCTTCGATGCGGATTTTGTGACCGGCGGTTATAATAACGTTTTCAGCCGCAAATACATGCTTCCGATCACAGCGTGTCCGGAACTGCAGTCCTTTCCGATCCGTCCGGATTCGTCGGAGGGGGTGCGGATGCTGAATATTCTCATCGATATCATCGATCTGTTTCGCGAGGAGCCTTTCGGGTTCGAATTCAAGATACGAGCGAAGTTGAGTGAGTTCTGGCTCTATCTCTACCACGTAACGGAGGAGATCAGGAGTCGTGTGGGGAGTGCAAACGCCGCCGATGAGACACGCATCAAGCAAATGATGCAGTTCGTTGAGGAACATTTCAGGGAGAAACTCCTGCTCTCGGATATCGCCGCAGCAGCGGGGATCAGCGGCAGGGAATGTTCGCGTTGCTTTGCGCGCACGATTCAGTTGTCGCCGGTGGATTATCTGAATCGCTACAGGATGCGCGCCGCCGCTGCAAGGATCCTGGAAACGGACGATCCGATCGGACGCATTGCGGAGGAATGCGGTTTCGCATCGGACAGTTATTTCGGGAAAATGTTTAAGCGGATCGTGGGTTGTGCGCCACGGGAATATCGAAGCGTACAGAAGAGCATGACGGAGACGGCGACACAGAAACATTTTCATTGACAGCGGGCTCAAGAGCCGTCACAATATAGTAGGTATTCGCGAACAGGCAAGTCGAGGAGGGAATGATGGTCAGAATTTTTGCGGACAGCACATGTGATCTTTCGAAGGAACTGGTGGTGAGATACGGCATTACGGTGGTGCCTTTACATATTTGTCTCGGAGAGAAAGAGTATAAGGACAGACTTGAGATTACACCGGATGAGATTTACGCGTGGGCGGATGAGAATAAGACGACGCCGAAGACTTCGGCGCCTTCCATAGAGGATGCATCGCTTGCAATGAAGTCGGCGCTTCTGGCGGGAGACGAGATCGTGCTCTTCTCGATTTCGCAGAGCATGTCGACTTCGGGAGACGTCTTCCGCCTTGCGGCGGAAGAACTGGAAGCTGAGGACAGGGTTTCCGTCGTCAACTCCATGAACCTCTCAACAGGGATCGGACTTCTGGTAATTGCGGCTGCAAAGATGGCAGCGGACGGAGCAAGCAGAGAAGACATTGTTTCAAAGATACAGGAACTGATTCCCAGAGTGCGTGCGAGTTTTGTTGTGGATACACTGGTGTATCTGCACCGCGGCGGACGTTGCAGTGCGGTTGCGGCGCTGGCGGGCAGTATGCTGAAACTGCATCCGGAGATTGTCGTGAAGGACGGAACCATGGGCGTCGGTCAGAAATATCGCGGCGTAATTGATCACGTGATCCGAAAGTATGTTGAGGATCACATGGAGGAGATCCAAAATGCAGTTCCGGATCGAATTTTTATCACGCACTCCGGCTGCGACGATGCAATTGTTGAGGAAGTAGTCAATAAGTTGGAAGACCTGCATTATTTCAAGGAAGTGCTGGTGACCAGAGCCGGCGGTGTGGTTTCTTCTCACTGCGGGCCGGGGACGCTTGGCGTACTCTATCTTGTTTAGTGCAGTGAAAATTATGGTTGACAAACTTTATTTTTGAGGCTACACTCATTACAACTTCATAATGATGAAACCGATGAGGGAGAGTAGTAACCTCTCATGATGCTTACGAGAGAGCCGCGACGGTGGGATGCGGTAAGATAGTGATTGGCGAATGGACTCCTGAGGGTGCGGGGAAATGCGATGCGCAGAGTATTCCGCAACGTGTGGGCATACGTGAGTTGCCGGGGATATGTCGGTATCCTGACAAGTGCATAGGCTTTCCTATGAAGCAAGGTGGCACCGCGGATTTGAGATTCGTCCTTGACAGAGATTCTTCTGTCAGGGATTTTTTATTTGCGGGGCAAATCCTTGGGATTTCGCGGGAAACAGAAATTGGTAGCGCGGCAGAAGCAAGAGGAGAAAACAATGTTAACGAAACGATGGCGAAGCAAAAACGGGAATGGAAAAACGAGAATCAAGCGGATGAGCGGCGATAAACAAAAACAGGAAATATAAATCCGGAAACAAATACACGAAGATCAGAAAGGAATTGAAAATGATGAAAAAAATAATCGCAATGTTACTTACAGCAGTTTTAACAATGGCTACCTTAACGGGTTGCGGCAGCCAGACAACGGCGGAGATGCCGGCAGCGGATGAGACGGTTGTCACGCAGACAGCAGAAGCGGAGGCTGCTCCTGCGACGGAAGAGACAGGAGCGGAATTCACTGTCGGGATCTGCAATTATGTGGATGACGCATCCCTCAATCAGATTGTAGACAATATTGAGCGCAGACTTGCGGAACTGGGCATGGAAAAGGGCGTACAGTTCAATATTCTCTACGATAACTGCAATGCGGATGCGAATGTCATGAGCCAGATCATTGCAAACTTCATGGCGGAAAACGTGGATCTGATGATCGGCGTCGCTACCCCGGTTGCAATGAATATGCAGGCGGCGACCGAGGAGATTCCGGTTGTATTCGCCGCTGTTTCGGATCCGATCGGCGTAGAGCTTGTAGCATCTCTCTCAGCGCCCGGCGCCAATATCACGGGTACTTCCGATTATCTGGATACCAGCGCGGTCTTGAATATCATGCTGGCGCAGAATCCGGATCTTGCAAAGGTCGGTCTGCTCTATGACGTCGGACAGGATTCTTCTACCGCGCCGATTGCCGATGCGAAAGCATTTTTGGATGAAAAGGGAATTGCTTATAAGGAATATACGGGAACCAATACCGATGAGATCGGTCTGGCGGCGGATGCGGCAATTGCAGACGGCGTGCAGGCGATTTTCACACCGACCGACAATACGGTCATGACCGCAGAACTTTCGATCTACGAGAAACTTGCCGCAGCAGGGATCCAGCACTATACCGGCGCAGATTCCTTTGCTTTGAACGGCGCGTTCCTGGGTTACGGCGTAGACTACGCGAATTTGGGCGCGGAAACCGCGGAAATGGTTGCTGAGATTCTGGCGGAGGGAAAGGATCCGGCCTCGGTTCCGGTCAGAACGTTTGACAACGGCACAGCGAAAATCAATTCCGATATTTGCGAAATGCTCGGTTTGAATTATAATGAAGTCAGCGAGACGATCGCTCCTTACTGCACAAAGGTAGTGGAGATCAGAACCGCGGAAAGTTTTGAATAATCAGGAGGCTTAGACTGTGTCTGTTTCTGCAATTGTCACACTTGGAAGTACAGCGTTGGAGTTGGGTTTATTAAGCGCTCTGACGGTGCTTGCACTATTCTTAAGTTATTCGATGCTCAATGTTTGCGATCTGTCGACCGACGGCTGCTTCACTCTTGGAGCGGCGGTCGGAGCGGTGGTCGCGATCTCAGGGCATCCGTACTTATCCATTCCCGCGGCGATGACCGCCGGTATGCTCTCAGGACTCATCACTGCGTTTCTGCAGACCAGGATGGGTGTTGACAGCCTGCTTGCCGGCATTGTGGTCAATACGGGACTGTATTCCATCAATATTGCAGTCATGGGCAATACCTCGCTTTTGAATATGAATAAAACGGAGACCGTTTTCGCAAGTATGAAGACCCTGCTTGCGGGAACGGTGCTGGAAGGAAGGCAGACGCTGGTGATCGCATTGCTTGCGGTGATCCTTATCGCCGCCTTTCTGGCGGTCTTCTTAAAGACGAGACTGGGGCTTGCGATTCGGGCGACCGGCGACAATGTGAGCATGGTACGTTCGTCTTCAATCAATCCGATTTTTACCACAACCGTGGGTTTGAGTATTTCCGGCTCGATCACGGCGCTCTCCGGCTGCCTTCTCGCGCAGAGTCAGAAGTCGGTGAATATCGATATCGGCGCCGGTATGGTGACGGTTGCGCTGGCGTCGCTGCTGATCGGTCGCGTGTTTATCAAAAAGGGCGCAATTTCACTGCGGGCTGCGGGTGCGGTACTCGGAGCGGTGGTGTTCCGTTTGATCTATATGATTGCGCTGCGGTTCCACATGCAGGCATCGATGTTGAAGCTGGTCTCTTCGGTGATTGTGATTCTCGCAATTTCCGGTCCGTATTTGAAAGAGAAACTACAGCAGAGCGGAAGATTGCCTGTGAAAACGGGCGCGTCCGAAACAACGGAAATCAAAGATGCAAAAAACGGTGAGGGGGTGGAACACGATGCTTGAATTATGCGGAGTTTCGAAGACCTTTGAACCGGGAACCGTGAATGAACGAAAAGCGCTGCGAAATGTCGATCTGTATGTGGAAAATGAGGATTTTATCACGGTAATCGGCGCGAACGGCGCAGGCAAGTCTACGTTATTCAACGCAATCAGCGGTGATTTCTATCCGGATGAGGGAAAGGTGATTTTAGACGGCGTTGATGTGACGCGATTGCCGGAATTCAAGCGGGCACGTTCGATCGGAAGGCTCTTTCAGGATCCGATGCGCGGAACGGCGCCCCACATGAGCATTGAAGAGAATTTGCTCTTAGCCGGCGGCGGCGGCGGTTGGCTCACCATCGCGGGGAAAGCGGTCAAACGTACCTTGAAGGAGAAACTTTTTGAACTGCAAATGGGGCTGGAGGATCGTATGAACGATCCGGTCGGCAGTCTCTCCGGCGGGCAGCGTCAGGCGGTTTCGCTGGTGATGAATACATTGGTTCCGCCTAAACTGCTGCTGCTGGATGAGCATACGGCGGCGCTTGATCCGGATACGGCGGAGAAGGTTCTGCATATCACCCAGCGCGTGGTGTGCGAACACCGTCTCACCTGTCTGATGATTACGCATGATATGCAGCAGGCGCTCAGTATGGGGAATCGTACGATCATGATGAACCGCGGCAAGATCATTTTCGATGTCGCGGGACAAGAACGCGCGAATTTAAGCGTTTCCGACCTGCTCAGGAAGTTCAAAGAGAATTCCGGCGAGACCTTGAATAATGACAGAATGCTGCTCGGGTCTTATCATGAGGACTAACGGAAAGGATAACGGGAAGGAGTGCGGCCGTAGATTTCCGGGGACGGGCTGCAAGACGATCGATGATTCAGGACATTGCGCCGAGCAAATTATATAATCAGTATGATAAACATACCTTACGTGAAATTGACAATCTTCTGTTGTTCGACGACGACGGGAGATTGTTTGCGTGCACGGAGGACGGCAGGATCCGCTTTCCGAAAGGAAGCGCCGTCATGGGCGGTGCGGGCAGACAAACGCTTACGGAGTTCACGGAAGCGATCTATTTATTTGCCGTGGATGAGGAACGCTATTTTCTGCTTCCGGGGGATGGACGAAAGGCGGTATCGGAAGAACGTCCCGGCTGGCGTTATAAATCCCCGGAGGAAAGCATTGCGGAGTTCTCTTTTATTGCAATCCGCGAACTTAGGGATTCGCCCTGTCGGATGAATGAGATCTATGCGGCGTTTACCGGCTACCACCTATGGAAATGGTACCGTGATAATGTTTTCTGCGGACGATGCGGTCAGCCGTTGCTTCTCTCCGAAACGGAACGCGCGCTGCAATGTGGAAACTGTGGAAATGTCATTTATCCGCGGATCAATCCGGCGGTCATTGTCGGCGTCATCAACGGGGATGCGATCCTTGTGACGAGATACCGGCGGGGCTACTCGCACAACGCTTTGATTGCCGGCTTCACTGAGATCGGCGAGACGCTGGAAGAATGTGTTGCGCGGGAAGTTCTGGAAGAAACGGGGATCCGAGTAAAGAAAATCACCTATTACAAGTCGCAGCCCTGGGGCATGGCGCAGGATCTGCTGGCAGGTTTCTTCTGTGAAGCGGACGGCGACTGCGGGATTCGAATGGATGCATCGGAACTGAAATATGCGGAGTGGGTCAGGCGCGAGGAAATTGTGTTACAGCCTAACGAGTTGAGCTTGACGAATGAAATGATGCGGTTTTTTCAAGAGGGAAAATGGTCGGCGGCATCCCCCGCCTCGTAGATCTTGCGCCTTGTCCAGGCGTCGATCGTTGCTTTTAATTTCGTCAGATACGGGGAGAAAGCGACATTCTCCGTACCATAAGTGAGTTGCAGATCGTATTCCAGCGGCAGCCAGGTGGCAAGGTCGGACTCGTTGTGCGAGATGAGCGCTTCTAACTTGTCCAGTGCCTTGTAGATTCGGGCTTCTTTCGTCTCAAGGGAAGTCATTTCATTGCGCAGTGCGCGCCATTCGCTGCGTGCAGGTTCCGGAAAATGCTCGACCCAGTTATCGTATGCCGTATCCTCGGAGCGTTCCTGCCCCTCCGTCTTTTCAAAGCACGGAATATCTCCCGTAAATGATTCGCCCAGATCGTGAATCAGGCACATGCGGATCACCTTATTCAGATCCGCATCCCGAAATTCCGGCTCGCTTTGCAGCAGCATCACCATGAGCGCGGTTCGGAAACTGTGATCGGCAACGCTTTCCTTGCGGTCTGCGTCGATCCAGCAATGTCGTGTGTGTTCTTTCAGCTTTCCTGCCTGCCTGAGAATTTCGATCAACTTCGTTCGATCCATGTCTTCCTCCGAATTCGTCCGATCAGGATTGTTTCTTCCGGTCGTCATTTCCGCATCCTTTGTTCGCGCTGCACTCATTATAGCGTATTGATACAGTTCCTGCCATGGGATTTTTCCTGTATGCGCTTGTATTTCTGATTGCACATTGCGGATATTGATTGTAAAAATCACGGGAAATCAGTATAATCTCTATTATGTATGTATTTTTGCATTTTTTGCCGGAAAGATTCATTGTAAGTAAGATTAGATGGGAGCGAACCCGATGAAATTGATTTCATGGAATGTCAACGGACTGCGTGCCGTCACGGGAAAAGGCTTTTGGGATTATTTTGAGCAGGCGGATGCGGATTTTTTCGCACTGCAGGAAATTAAATTAAGCGAAGGTCAGTACGAGACGGAAAGAGCGGGCTATTATACTTATTGGAATTATGCGGAGAAGAAGGGATATTCCGGAACCGCGATTTTTACCAAAAAGAAACCCCTATCGGTGACGTACGGTATCGGGATTGAGGAACACGATCATGAAGGGCGCGTCATCACGCTCGAATATGAACAGTTCTATTTTGTGACCTGTTATACGCCGAATTCGAAAGATGAATTGAAGCGTCTTGATTATCGCATGGTCTGGGAGGATGCGTTCCGTGCTTATCTGATAGGGCTGAATCGGAAGAAGGGCGTGATCGTATGCGGCGACCTGAATGTCGCGCATGAAGAGATCGATCTGAAGAATCCGAAGACCAATCGCAGAAATGCCGGATTCACGGATGAGGAACGCGGCAAGATGACCGAATTGCTCTCTTCCGGCTTCATTGACAGCTTTCGGCATTTCTATCCTGAGGAGGCCGGAATTTATTCCTGGTGGTCTTATCGCTTTCGTGCAAGAGAGAAGAATTCCGGTTGGCGGATCGACTATTTTCTGGTGTCGGAGGATTTGAAGAGCGCAATGCAGGATGCGCAGATTCACACCGAAGTGTTCGGCTCGGATCACTGTCCGGTGGAGCTGGTCATGACAACTCTGAAATAACCATTTTAAAATCGAATCGCCACAGAAACAATTAAGGGTGAAATCAAATCTACATGAGGTGGGAAACCGAATGAGAATAATCAGAAATCACAAATTCGGTGTAGTTTTTACTATTTTCTGCATACTGACTCTGGTGTATGCGGTTCTATATCTTAGCACTACAAAGCAGGTATCGATGCTTCCAAGAAGCGCCGTTTCTTTTGACGATGGCTGGCTGCTTACGGAACCGAATGGAAATACGCTGGAAGTGACGCTGCCGGTAAGCATGGATTATCCGGAGGGCGCTGCGGTGACACTGACCAAATCACTGCCGGAGAAGATTGCAGAAGGTACTTATTTTATCGTTCGTGATTATAATGATGTGAAAATATATGTGGATGATGCGCTGCGCTTTCAATTCCTGAATGCAGAGGATGTTGACATTTCGGGCGGGATGACGAAGGGAATTTATATGTTCTGCCCCTTGCATGCGGAAGATGCCGGCAAGGAGTTGAAGGTCGTATATGACGGTGCGTCCGAGAATGGAGATATTCCGAAGGTTCTGTACGGAGATTCCCTCGGGGTTGTGGAATACGCGTTTAACAGAGATCTGCCCTTCTATATCGGCGCCATGGTTCTTTGCGTGGTCTCCGTGCTTGTGATCGCCGCCAGTCTCGTCCTGTGGGACAGAGACAAGCATGGAAATGCGAGGTTGTTCTATGCGGCAGTCGGGGTTTTCTTAATGGCGCTTTGGATGGTGCTGGACTGTCCGCTGTTCCAGTTTGTCTTTCGTGTGCGCTATATCGACGGCACCCTTTCGTTCTTGGTTACCCTGTTGACGCCCTATCCGTATATCCGCTATATGAATGCGCTGCAGGAGAGGCGTTATGCGAAGGTACAGCGGCTCTGCATCATTGCTTCGTTCTTCTTTTTTGTACTGTTTTCGACATTGCATTTTGCGGGGATCGTCAATTTCAGAAAAATGATCCTGCCGATTGATCTGTGTCTTGCATTTATTGTCTGTGTCGAAATTGTTCTGGTTATTCTGGATCTGCGGGCAAAGAAAGTGTTTTCCTACCGTTATACGCTGATCGGTCTGGTCTGTCTGTTTGTTTCGATCCTGGGTGAATTCATCCTTTTGAATCTTTTCTTCGACCGCACGGACGGGGCATGGATTCTGGTTGGTCTCTATCTTCTGCTCTTCCTCTGCGCGATTCAGCAGGTGGTCGATACCCAAGTGATCCGACGGGAACTCTTAAAGAAGACGGAAGAGATTTCCTGCATCAACTTGAGTACGATTATTACGATAGCCAATACGGTGGATGCGAAGGGGAAATATACGAGCGGACATTCCGTTATGGTCGCCAAATGCGCGCGCGATATTGCAAACCGGCTCGGTTTCTCCTACGTGGAATTGCAGAAACTTTATAATGTGGCGCTTCTGCACGATATCGGCAAGATCACAGTGCCGGAATATATTCTGAATAAGCCGGGGACGCTGAACAAAGCGGAATTCGAAGTAATGAAGGAGCATTCCACCTATGGCGGCGATATCTTAAAGGAAAACAATCTCTTAGAGCATGTGCAGGAGGGGGTGCGTTATCATCATGAACGCTGGGACGGCACGGGCTATCCCGACGGACTCAAAGGTGAAGAAATTCCGCTGTTTGCACGGATCATCTGCATTGCGGACAGCTATGACGCCATGAGCCGGATGCAGAGCTACCGTTTGCCGATGAGCAGGGACGAAATCATAGAGGAATTCACCCACAATGCCGGAACGCAATTTGACCCGAAATTGGCGCATCTTTTTGTGGATATGTTGAAAATGGGATATGACATCAAGGCGCACGATGATGACCTCAATGCCAAGGAGGATTTGAGTTTCGAGGCAAGACTGCTCAATCAGGTGGTGAATGAATATACGTATGATATGAATCTTCTTGCCGAAACCGATAATTTGACGGGGCTGCTCGGCAACAGTTTCATGAAAAGCGAGATCAATAAACTTCTGGCTTCGGAGATGGGCGGCGCGCTCATCATGATCGACATTGATAATTTCAAGCAGATCAACGATACTTTCGGACATGTTGTCGGAGACCTGGTGCTGAAGGAATTGTCGGAGGTATTAAGAGCCGTCTATCGTCATGACGATCTGCTTGCGCGTATGGGCGGCGATGAATTTGCGATTTTCATGCGCGGCTGTACCGAAGAAGCGCAGATCCGAAAGCATGCGGAGGATATTCGTGCGAAGTTTGGCGCACGGGAAACCCTGATCCCCTATCGGGAGGGACTCTCCATTTCCGTCGGCATTGCAATTGCGCCGGAGCACGGTCGCATCATGGATGAACTCTATGAGGCGGCGGATGCGGCGCTGTATTCCGTAAAGCGCGGAAGCAAGAACGGACTGAAATTCTATCAAAGTTAGCGTCTGGTGACGGTAAATGTGTTGGCTGCGATTATTCCGCGCGGCGGCAATCGGTAGTATAGAAGATCGTGAACAGCCCCGGACCGCAATGTGCGCCAATGACGACGCCGAGTCCGGTGATCGTGATTTCCTTTATGGTCGGGAACAGTTCGAGCAGTTTGCCCCTCACATATTCCGCATCTTCCATGCAGTCCGCATGATTGATTCTGAAAATCATCCCGTCCGGATTCTTCACATCCTGTTGAATCGCATTCAGAATCGTATTGAGGGCGTTTTTCCGTCCCCTGACCTTACTTGCAACCATCAGCGTGCCGTCATCGGGAACATAGAGTACGGGTTTGATGGAGAGCAGCGTTCCGACCAGCGCGGAGGCGTTGGAGACACGCCCGCTCCGTTTTAACCAGTTCAGATCATCTACCGTGAAACGGTGTGCGATCTTAAGCTTGTTCGCTTCGATCCAATCCAGTATATTTTCCATTGATTTGCCCGCTTCATAGAGGTCGATTACTTTCTCGACCAGAAGACCCAAACCTCCGGAGACACAGCAGGTATCAACATTGATAATCGTCCGTTCCGGATATTCTTCCTTCAGTTCTTCAATTGCTTCCTCGCAGAAGCGCCAGGAAGAGGATAAGGCTCTCGACATATCGAGAAAAAGGATATCTTTGCCCTGCTGTAAGAGCGGCTCGAAGAATTCGTGATAACTGAAACTGTTGATTGTGCTGGTTGAAAGGATAGAACCGGCGCGCATCTTCTCATAGACGCTCTTTCGGGTCTCTTCTCTGCAGTCATCCTCATAGGCTTCGTCTCCGATCACATAGGAATATCGGATGAAAGGGATCCGATGCTCGTCTAAATATTCTCTGGTCAGGTCTGCGGTCGATGCCGTTGCGATGATGAAATTCTGTTCCATATTGTTCTCCTTTGTATCTATGCTGTGTTGCGCATTTGCCATATTGTAACGTCGGTTCTGATCAGGAATCAGGGGAAGCCGCTTCTTCGGCGGTTTGGTGAATCAGTTCACGAATTGCGCCGATGGTCACCTTGATTGCAAGGTCGGTATCATGCACCTGTCGATTGGGTAAGCCTCTCTTCGCGCGCTCCTGGTTGGCAACGACCAAAAAGCAGGAGCCGACACGTACACGGTGCATTGCGCCTACAATAAAGAGGGCAGCCGATTCCATTTCCGAGGCAAGACAACCCATTCGCAGCCATGCGTCCCATTTCTGTTCCAGTTCATAGGAAACCGGCATAGTCTCCGGCGCATGCTGTCCGTAGAAAGAGTCCTTGCACTGCACCACGCCGACATGGTGCGGTATTTTCTGATCCCTGGCGCTCTTAACCAGCGCATTGACAACGTCGAGATGCGGAACTGCGGGAAATTCGATCGGTGCGAATTCTCTGGTGGTTCCCTCCATGCGAATGGCGCCGGTTGCAATGACGACATCGCCGCCCTGCACCTCTTCCTGCATACCGCCGCAGGTACCGATGCGGAGAAAGGTCTTCGCACCGCAGGCGATCAGTTCCGTCATGGCAATGGCGGCGGAGGGTCCGCCGATGCCGGTGGATGTCACGCTGACCTTCACGCCGTCAAGCGTTCCGGTATAGGTCGTGAACTCTCTGACGTCCGCCACCGGTTTTGCGTTGTCAAGCTGCTCCGCAATCTTGGCGCATCGCTTCGGATCGCCGGGAAGAATGACATATTCGCCGATCTCTCCGCTGCCTGTGCCAATGTGATACTGTTTTCCGGAACCTTCCGTATAATCTACCATAATGCACTCCCTTTTCTTGTCCTGTCATAGGTTGCGCCGATGCTTCTTTGCGTCAATGGCCTTCCATTCTTCGACTTTTTTCGCAGCCTCGATTCGGCGTTGTTCCCTTTCTTTCTCCGCCTGTTCCTTTGCTTCCTGTTTTGCTTTCAGAATCGGAATCCAGGGGTTGTTCTCGTTCGGATCGGTCGGATCCCAGCCCTTGTGTTCGGATTTCGGATCGATGCGTACGGCAGCAGGCTTCCCGAGCGGTCCCGGGTTATCGGGATTGTCATAGACGATGACCTTGGTTCCCTGTTTGCAGTTGTCATAGATCCATTTGGCGTCGATCGTCTGTAATCTGACGCAGCCGGAAGAGGCATATTCGCCGAGTTGATTAAACTGCGCCCACCAGAGAGAATCGTTTGATCTTCTGTCATAGGGCACGGAGTGAAAGAGGTTTCTGCCGTTGAACCGCACCGCATACTGTGAGAAACAGTCTCCGCTCATCAGCCGCCAGTCATAATAATCCGAGGTGCGGAAGACTCCCTTTGCAGTCGGCCGCCACGGCTTTCCGGTCGAGCAGGGCATCGCCTTGATCGGCACCTGTCCTTTGCCCGGTTGAAGCTCATAGATCGTCACGCAGTTCAGACAGCGGTTCACACGGATCACGTAATCGGGTCTGGCGTCAATGATTTCTTCCGCGTCTCCCGTGCCGTCTTCCGCTTCCTTTGCGGTTGCAACACCGGCATATACGGGTCGTTCCGTCATGCCGATGAGTAACAGCGTGAGCAAAAGCAAAATGGAGATTCTGATCTGCATATTTGTTGTTCCCCCGTCCGATTCAGTTGAAACAATTATAGCATATCAGAGGATGATCCGAAAGGAAAAACAACGGCATGACGGCGTTGCGTTTGCTGAAACAACATAATATAATTTAGGCATCAAACGGGTATTCGCATAGAGTATAGAAAGGATGTTTTGCCATGAATCTGTTACACCTGAAATATGCACTTGCCATCGCAGAGTCAAGGTCAATCAACAAAGCGGCGGAAGAACTGCTGGTCGGCGCACCGGCGTTGAGCCGCGCGATCAAGGAACTTGAGACCGATCTTGGCACGATTCTTTTCGACAGAAGCGCAAGGGGAATGACACTGACGCCGGACGGAGAGCAGTTCATGGGTTATGCGAAGCGCATTTTAAAACAGGTGGATGATGTGGAAACGATGTTTCGAACCGGAGCGGGTATGAAGAAGCGCTTCTCGATTTCCGTGCCGCGCGCCAGTTATATTGCAGCCGCCTTCGCCGGTTTTTCGAAGCGTATCGACCCGCAGGAAGAGATGGAACTCTTCTATAAAGAAACCAACGCTTATCGTGTGATCCACAATCTCCTGAAAGCGGACTACCAGCTCGGAATCCTGCGTTATGCGGAGAATTATGAGAGTTTTTACCATGCTATGATGAAAGAGAAGGGTCTTACGGGAACGCCGGTTACGGATTTCTCCTATGTGCTGGTGATGAATGAACGCTGTCCGCTGGCGCAGCTGCCGGAGATTTCTTTTCAGGATCTGAACGGTTATATCGAGATCGCGCATGCGGATCCCTATGTTCCGTCCATGAACCTTTCAGAGGTGAAGAAGGAGGAACTTCCGGAACATCATGGGGCGCGCGTCTTTGTCTTCGAGCGCGGCAGTCAGTTTGACCTTCTGGTCCATAATCCGCGAACCTATATGTGGGTCTCGCCGCTTCCGGAAGATATGCTTTCAAGAAGCGGACTCGTTGTTCGTAAATGTGTGAACAACCGGAGACGGTATCGGGATGTGCTGGTCTGTAAGGAGAATTATCAATTGACGGAACTCGACCGTATCTTTATCGAAGAATTGGAAAAAGCAAAAAAGATTGTTCAAAATCACGGAGGGACAACAAGTATCCGAAAATAGACGGCACATATAGATAAACAGTATATCGATATATGCAATACAGATTTGCAAAAGCGGCAATTCCAAAAATGAAAAGGGAAGGGTAGAATGATGGCTGTAAGGAGGAACGGGAACCTATGGGTCAAAAGGAGATTTCCAGAGCGACGCTCGGCAGAATTCCGGTCTACTTAAAGTACATCGAGGATCGATCAGAGTCCGCGGCATATATTTCATCGACGACGATCGCAAGAGAACTCGGACTGGGAGAAGTACAGGTGCGCAAGGACTTATCGCTTCTCTGCGGAAGCGGAAAGCCGAAGGTCGGATATGAACGGAAAACACTGGTGCAGAGTCTCAAAGCATTTCTGGATGCGGAAAACGGCGGTGTGGTCATCGTGGGAGCCGGAAAGCTCGGACAGGCATTGCTGGATTACCGCGGATTCGAAATCTACGGAACGAAGATTCTGGCAGCGTTTGACAATCATCCGCAGCAGGAGAGGTTCCTGCATTCGGGGAAGCCGATTTATCCGCTTGCAGCGTTGGAAGAATTCTGCAAGCAGAACGATGTCAGGATCGGTATCATCGCAACTCCGGCGGAAGCGGGACAAGAGGTGCTGAACCGCCTGATCGGCTGCGGCATTAAAAAGATCTGGTGCCTGGCACCCTGCAGACTGCACCAGCCTGCAGACGTAACGATCCGGTATGAGAATCTGGCGCTGTCTCTGGCACATCTGAAATTGTAATTTGGGTAACAAAACGGAGGTAAATATTATGGAACGCAAAACGAGGAAAACGGTTGACAGTGTAGAAGTCCTGGAAGAAACACTTGCGCGTGTCCGGGAAGCGCAGACACAGTTTGCGACCTTTTCGCAGGAGCAGGTGGATGAGATCTTCAAGGCAGCGGCGCTTGCCGCCAATCAGGCGAGACTGCCGCTCGCCAAGCTTGCGGTAGAGGAAACCGGCATGGGCGTAGTGGAAGACAAGGTCATCAAGAACAACTATGCTGCCGAGTATATTTATAACGCATACAAGGACACGAAAACCTGCGGTGTAGTGGAAGAGGATCAGGCTTACGGAATGAAGAAGATCGCCGAGCCGATCGGTGTGATTTGTGCGGTGATTCCGACAACGAACCCGACCTCGACCGCGATTTTCAAGACGCTGCTTGCATTAAAGACCAGAAATGCGATCGTCATTTCTCCGCATCCGCGCGCGAAGCAATCCACGATCGAAGCTGCGAGGGTTGTTCTGGATGCGGCCGTTAAGGCGGGGGCGCCGGAGAGGATCATCGAATGGATCGATGTCCCGAGTCTTGATATGACGAACCTTCTGATGAAAGAAGCCGACATCATTCTGGCAACCGGCGGACCGGGCATGGTAAAGGCCGCCTATTCTTCGGGAAAACCGGCGCTTGGCGTCGGCGCTGGAAATACGCCTGCGATCATCGATGAGAGCGCGGATCCGATGCTGGCGGTGAATTCGATTATTCACTCCAAAACCTTTGATAACGGCATGATCTGTGCTTCCGAGCAGTCCGTGATCGTACATCGGAACGTTTATGCTGCGGTCAGAGAAGAGTTCGCGGCAAGGGGCTGCTATTTCCTGAACAGGGAAGAATTGGAAAAGGTGAGAAAGACTATCCTCATCAACGGTGCATTGAATGCGAAAATTGTCGGTCAGACCGCACACCGGATTGCGGAGCTTGCAGACGTTCAGGTTCCCGTGGGCAGCAAAATTCTGATCGGTGAAGTGGAAAGCGTCGAACTCTCGGAAGAATTCGCACATGAGAAGCTTTCTCCGGTACTGGCAATGTATCAAGCCAAGGATATTCAGGACGCCTTTGTGAAAGCGGAGCGTCTGATTGCTGACGGCGGATACGGTCATACTTCCGCGATTTACTTAAATGAACATACGGAACAGGAGAAACTGAAAGAATTCGCAAGCCGCATGAAGACCTGTCGTATCCTTGTCAATACGCCGTCTTCCCACGGTGCGATCGGGGATCTCTACAATTTCAAACTGGCTCCGTCGCTGACACTCGGCTGCGGGTCATGGGGCGGGAACAGCGTGTCCGAAAACGTGGGCGTGAAGCATCTCCTCAATATAAAAACAGTAGCGGAAAGAAGGGAAAATATGTTGTGGTTCAGAGCACCTGAAAAAATCTACATCAAAAAAGGCTGCCTGCCTGTCGCACTGGATGAACTGAAAAACATCATGGGTAAGAAGCGTGCCTTCGTTGTTACCGATTCGTTCTTATATCATAACGGCAATACGAAGCCGATTACCGACAAGTTGGATGAGATGGGCATTGTGCATGAGACCTTTTTCGATGTTGCTCCGGATCCGACCCTTGCAAGCGCCAAGTCCGGCGCAGAGCGGATGCGTGTCTTTGAACCGGATGTGATCCTTGCGCTCGGCGGCGGTTCCGCCATGGATGCAGCCAAAATCATGTGGGTGCTCTACGAGCATCCCGAAGTTGATTTCATGGATATGGCAATGCGTTTCCTTGATATCAGAAAACGCGTCTATACCTTCCCGAAAATGGGCGAGAAGGCTTACTTCATTGCGATCCCGACTTCGGCAGGCACCGGTTCCGAGGTAACGCCGTTTGCGGTGATTACGGATGAAAAGAGCGGTGTGAAATATCCGTTGGCGGACTATGAATTACTTCCCAAGATGGCGATCGTGGATACGGATTTCCACATGACGGCGCCGAAAGGCTTGACTGCCGCTTCCGGCATTGATGCGGTTTCGCATGCAATCGAAGCAATTGCTTCCGTCATGGCGACAGATTACACCGACGGACTCGCCATCAAGGCGCTGCAGACGATTTTCACCTATCTTCCGAGAGCGTACGAAGACGGTCTGAACGATATTGAGGCGCGAGAGAAGATGGCGAATGCGGCAACGATGGCAGGAATGGCATTCGCAAATGCCTTTCTTGGGATCAACCACTCTTTGGCGCATAAGCTCGGCTCTTTCCATCATATTCCGCACGGAATCGCAAATGCGCTGGTGCTGGAAGAAGTGATGCGGTTCAATGCTTCGGAAGCGCCCACGAAGATGGGCACGTTCTCGCAGTACGATCATCCGCACACGCTTGCAAGATATGCGATGATCGCCGATGAATTGCAGTTGGGCGGTCGAACCGATGAAGAAAAGTTGGAGCGTCTGATCCGTGCGCTTGGCGAATTGAAGGAAAAGGTGGGAATCAAGCCGACCATTCGGGATTATGTTCCGGATGAGAAAGATTTCCTGGCGCGCCTTGACGACATGGTCGAGCAGGCCTTTGACGATCAGTGTACCGGAGCGAACCCGCGTTATCCTCTGATGAGCGAATTGAAGCAGATCTATCTGAATGCTTACTATGGCGACAGGCATTTCAAAGAGGATGAGAAGCCGACGCAGAAAGATCTCGCGCACACAGAAGATGCAGATGCGATCAAAAAGACAAGAGCGAAAACCGGAAAGAAGAACTAAGGAGGGTGGTTATTATGAATCTGGATCAAATCATCGCTGTGAGAAAGAACAAAACAATTTATCGTGAGGGAGACCGGGTCTACAAGGTTTTCGACAAAGAGTATTCCAAGGCTGACGTGCTGAACGAAGCGCTGAATCAGGCAAGGGTGGAGGAAACGGGGCTCCATATCCCCAAGATTCTCGAAGTGACGGTGACGGATGGGAAGTGGACGATCGTTTCCGAGTTCATCGGCGGAAAAACGCTGGCGCAACTGATGGAAGAGAATCCGGAGCAGAAGGAGACATATTTAAACCTCTTTGTGGACTTGCAGCTTAAGATGCACCAGAAGACCTGCAGGGGCCTGAACAAGTTAAAGGATAAGATGAACCGTAAGATCAGCGAAACGGATCTGTCCGCTACAGTTCGCTACGATCTGCATACCCGACTCGAGGGAATGCCGAAACACAACAAACTCTGCCACGGCGATTTCAATCCTTCCAACATCATCATTACGGAGGAAGGCGTGCCGTATATTCTGGACTGGTCTCACGCGACACAGGGGAACGCATCGGCGGACGCTGCGCGTACCTACCTGTTGTTCTGCTTAAACGGCGATATGGAAGGAGCGAAACGTTATCTCGATCTGTTCTGCGATAAGAGCAATACCGCAAGGCAGTATGTCCAGAAATGGATGCCGATCGTTGCAGCGTCACAGAGCGTGAAGGGAAACGAGCAGGAGCGCGAGTTCCTGCGTTCCTGGATTGATGTTGTGGATTACGAGTAACGCGGAATTAAGAAGCGATCAATGGAAATGATGAAAGAGAAGAAACTGCAGACGGATTCGACGGAAGTTCAAAGAGAAGAAAAAGACCTGCGTTTTCTGATCCGCGACCGTGCGGGCAGAGATTATTATGGCGGCGACCAGGCATGGTTTGAGAGCAATACCAGAGCGCTTGCCGGCTGTTCGCATATCGCAGGACTCAATTTGTTCCTGAACATGACGGGGAAATTCCCGATCGAGAAGGACATCTATTTGAAATACATGGATGAGATGTACCGCAGTATGGGTGCACTGGAGATGCCCATACTGCACAGACTCTATGACAGAAGCCCGAGAGATTCCCGCTTCTTTCGGAGAGTTCCGGCAAGTTTCGGGCAGAATTCCATCGGCTATATTCTCGGCGTGGAGCGGTTCGCAAGGCGACACGGTCTGACCCTGAAAGTCAGATGCCGACTGACCTTTTTCTGCTCATACAGAGGGGGACTCAACTTTATTCAACGGGGCTTGCGGGAGTGCGGCGCGGTCACGCTGCTGACGGCAAGAAACCGTCATCCGCTGACGCTTTATTCGAGACTTCGTTCGATTCATGATGCCGAGCCGATGGAAGTAAAGAACGGGATGAAGAATCACTTTGTTACTATTACAGGCATCGATGTATCGGGAGAAAGCCCGAAACTCATCGTTTCTACCTGGGGACGCATCGCAACGATCGATTATGACTCGCTGGTACGCTCCTGGCGCAGTCCGCGCGCTCTTTCGAGCGCGCTGTACTTCTTCCGCCCGAAAGAGACGGGCGGAAGAAGGGAGCATTCATCAGCGAAACATTCCGATTATGCAAGGACGGAACGCACCTGATCGACGGCATCGGATAATTTGCCGAAAGCGTCCGGTGTAATGGACTGTTGTCCGTCGCACCATGCATTCTCCGGATCGTTATGGACTTCCACGATCAGTCCGTCCGCACCCGCTGCAGTTGCGGCGAGGGAGACGGAGTGGACATATCTTGCAACGCCTGTCGCATGGGAAGGATCCACGATGATCGGCAGATGCGTTTTCTCGCGCAGAACGGGAATCGTCGAAATATCAAGGGTGTTTCTCGTTGCCGTTTCAAAGGTGCGGATTCCGCGCTCACAGAGAATTACTTTTTCATTTCCCCCCGCCATAATATATTCGGCGCTCATCAGGAGTTCCGAAACGGTATTTGCAAGTCCTCTCTTTAAGAGGATCGGCTTGTCGATCGTACCGAGTTCTTTCAGTAATCTGAAGTTTTGCATGTTGCGCGCACCGACCTGAATCACGTCCACGTCCCGGAAGAGATCAAGATCGGTCAGTTCCATGATTTCCGTTACGATGGGAAGACCGGTTGCTTTTTTCGCTTCCAGAAGATATTTCAGACCGGTATCCCCCAGCCCCTGAAAGGCATAGGGTGAGGTTCTCGGTTTGAATGCGCCGCCGCGCAGCATCTGGGCTCCGGCTGCCTTGACGGAACGGGCGATTCCCGTGATCTGTTCGATTGTTTCAACAGAGCAGGGACCCGCGATTTTTACAAAATGACCGCCGCCGATCTTCACGTCGCCAACGCTGATCACCGAGTCCATCGGATGGAATTTCCGGTTGGCTGCCTTGTAGGGCTCCTGGATCCGCTTTACGCTTTCAACGATATCGAGTGCGCCGACCATTTCAATGTCGATCTTGGAAGTGTCGCCGACCAGCCCCAGAATGGTTGATTTTTCGCCGCGGCTGTAGTGTACTTCCAGTCCCAGATCGTCTCTGATCCAGGCTTCCAGTCTGTGGTATTTCTGCTCATCCGCATTGGGCTTGAGTACGATAATCATATTTTCTCCTCGCTTTCCCACTTTAACGCTTTTAACTGCTAAAGCATATATCATATCGTGTGATTTGTCAACCGTTATATCATAAACTGCGTTTTCTCCTGCTTGCTAACATCCATTCTATCAAGAACTTTGTGTTATAATGGGATATATTTATATGGAAGGAAACGGAGCCCATGCTTCAGGATGAAATCAGAACCAAACTGTATGAAATGCAGGATGAGGGCTATCGGCAGTTTCAGAGTAAGTTGATCCCCACGATAGAGATCGACCGCATGATCGGGGTAAGGACGCCGGAACTGCGGAAATACGCCAAGGAGTTGTTGAAGCGAGAAGATATCAGCGTCTTTCTGAACGCGCTTCCGCATCCCTTTTTCGATGAGGATCAGCTGCATGCCTTCCTCCTCTCCGAAATGAAGCACTTTGATGTCTGCATCGGGTATGTTGCCCGCTTTCTGCCCTATGTGAACAACTGGGCAACCTGCGATCAACTCTCGCCCAGGATATTCCGAAACCACAAAGAGGAACTTTGGCGAAGGATCACGGAGTGGCTGTCCTCGAAAGAGACCTATACCGTCAGATTCGCCATCGGCATGCTGATGCGGCATTTTCTGGAAGAGGATTTTGATCAGAAATATCCGGAGTGCATTGCGCGAATCAGATCCGACGAATACTATGTCAATATGATGATTGCCTGGTATTTCGCGACCGCGCTCGCCAAGCAGTATCACGCAGCCCTGCCCTTTCTTGAGCAGCGTCGGCTGGATCCGTGGACACATCATAAAACGATACAAAAAGCGATCGAGAGTGGTCGGATCACGGAAGAACAGAAGCATTATCTTCGCAGTTTGAAGATGTAAATATCTTGGAAAGCAAGAGATGAGAAGATGAATTTTAAGAAGGAGCCGATGAAAATTACAGTCGGGAAGAAGTCGTGGACCTGCTTAGCGACACTGCTGTTAGCAGCGCTCTGTCTGTGCGCCTGCCGGAAAGAAGCGGAGCCTGCAAAAGAAGAGCGGTCTGCAAAAGAAGCGCAGCCGCCCGTGATCTTGGTGCGGGAAGGAAGCG